>JANYBY010000050.1 GCA_025360565.1 Bacteroidota bacterium | reverse complement strand
TTTTAGCGCTTTTTTTAGCTGCTTTTCTAGGAGCTGCTTTTTTTGCTGTAGCTTTTTTAGCTGTTGCTTTTTTTGCCATGGTTTTTTGTTTTTGAGATTTGTTGATACGAAGTAAATAAATTTTTTAGTGTAATCAATCTTTTAAACGTTTATTTTTTCAACATTACAATGTTGAAATTGTTAATAGCGGAATTTTGAGAGAAAACGAAATGTGCGCGATGAGATGATAAAATTCAGTTTTATTTTTCCGCATCTTCTACAACACTTGATTTATATAGTATCACAGAGCATCGCATTTTTTTTAATCAAAAATAATTTCAGAAAATATTCGTTTTTTTGGAGAAATGAGGTAAACCGGGCAAAAACTATTTTATCAGAATTTCTTCTTCCACATCCCAATCCGAGATCACTTTTATTTGTTTTGGGGCAATAATTACCTTTTCGGCCTGTTTATGCATAAAATAATTTCCGGTATCCCATTTTTTATTTTCATTGTCATCAAACAAAATCTTAACGGTGTACGTACCCGGCAAAACCCCTTCAAAATCAATGGTTGCAGCGTTGCTCGACGATAAACTAAAACGAATAAATCCTTCTTTAACCACTACTTCTTTATCATTTACTAATTGAATGATGTACGATTGTTTTTTATTAAGAAGTAGTTTAAGTGTTACTTTTCCAAAGTCTGTTTTGCTATTAAGTTTAAATTTTAGGTTTAAACTGTCGTTGTACTTTCCGTTGTGATCAAAAAAGGCTGCAGTATCAATTTTAAGTTTATAGTCTATTCCTTCAACCAATTTATTTGTTACTTCCACTTTGTAGGGCGCTACCAATCGGCCTTGCAGAGGCTCTTTAATAAATACAGAATCCTTTTTGTAAATGAGTCGCATTTTTTTCCAATCACACTTTAAACTGTCTATCAAACCTAAAAAGGTAAATTGTAAGGCCGAAGTGCGGTTTAAAACTTCATTTTGAATATTTATCGAAAAAGTAAGGGTTTTGTTTTTGTTGGCGTTTATTTTAGGCAAACTCAGGTTTAAGGTGTCGATTTTTTTATTGTTGAGGTTTTTAACCAATAAACGTAGCGTATCGCCAACGCCTTTATAATATACTGTAACGGTATCCTTCTCCTTATTAATATCCGACTCAAAAACAAAAGCATTCTTCTCCTTATTCAAACTCGTTAAGTTGAACACACATTTCTTATTATAAATAATGTGCGCTTTGCCATAATATGGCAGAAAGGTTTTTTTAATGAATGCTTTCGCCGGTTCTTCCTGAAAAAGCAAGAGATCTACAGTCGTATCAGACTTTAATAATAGATCCTCATCTCTTGATCCTATTTTTTCGGTTTCGCCATCGTACAGGTAATTTTTGTTCTTATCAAAAAAACCAAGAACCTTAAACGCGCGTTTTGGCAAATTGGTAAACGTATATTCACCAGCAGCATTGGTGCGGGTAATGTAATCGGGTATTTTTTTAAAAGCCAGGCTGTCCATTTTATCCTCTATACTATTATATAAGCCTACAATTGCATCGCCAATACTTTTTTGGTTAAAGGCATCGGCCACCTTTCCGCTTATTTTTAATGAATCGATAAACGTACCGGTAGAAAAAACATATTCAAAATTCTGGATCAGGTTGCCCTCGGTCATATCGCCAATGGTTTTTCCGAAATAGAACCGGTAAGTGGTGTTTGGCAGCAACTCTTCTTTTTTTAAAACGATCCTGATCTTTTTACCCTCGGTTGTTATTTCAGGATCGGTTTTAAAACCGGGCGAGATCAAAAGCTGATTTTTAAGATTCTTTAATTGAACAAACTCATCAAACTTTAAAACAATAACCTCACTTTTAAAATTAAGCGATTTATTTGCCGGTATTGCCTCTGTTAATATAGGTGGCTTTACATCCCTGGCGCCTCCGGTTAAAGGAGCAACCTGCGCGCATTTTTCAAAAAGTAAGAAAACACTTAAAAGTATGAGTATCTTTAAGAATTGTTTTAGCATTGTTTATTTTAACCAAACCTTGTAAATTTAAGGTTATTGGTATAAAAGTAATTACAATATTTTATAATATACAACATTGACGAGCTACTATATAAGTATACTTAAAAAAATTTCGGTTTATAAAGCCTTCAATTATTTAAAATTGCTGAGCGGCTTTTATTATTCGCGCCTTATTAATAAGCCTAAACAATTTGGTTTGCCTTTTTCAATCAGCGTAGAACCCACTACCAGCTGTAATTTGCGCTGTCCGCAATGCCCCAGCGGCTTACGCGAATTTACTCGCCCAACCGGTATGTTGGAGCCCGCGTTCTTTGAAAAAACCATTGTTCAGTTAAAAAAGCATTTACATAGTTTAACATTTTATTTTCAGGGCGAGCCCTATTTAAATCCCGATTTTTTAAAAATGGTACATATTGCCAACCAAAATAAAATTTACACCATTACAAGTACCAATGCGCATTATTTAACCGAAGAAAACGCCATTAATACCATTAAAAGTAAATTAGATAAATTAATAATTTCGGTTGATGGGGTTACTCAGGAAGTTTACGAGCAATACCGAATTGGCGGAAACGTTAATAAAGTGATTGAAGGGACCAAAGAAATTTTAAAACAAAAAAAACGCCTTAAAAGTAAATTGCCGCATGTTGTTTGGCAATTTGTGGTGTTTAAACCAAATGAGCACCAAATTTCGGCAGTAAAAAAACTGGGAAAGGAATTGGGAGTAGATGAAGTGAAAATTAAAACCGCTCAGATCTATGATTTTGAGAATGGACATAATTTAATTCCTGAAACAGAAGAGTATTCGCGTTACCGAAAAACAGAGGAAGGTAATTACGTTATAAAGAACAAACTTTTAAACCAATGCTGGCGCATGTGGCAAGGCTGCGTAATTACTTGGGACGGAAAAATTGTGCCCTGCTGTTTTGATAAAGATGCCAAATTTAAACTGGGCAATTTAAAACAACAATTATTTAAGGATGTTTGGTTCTCGGATGAATACAATAATTTTAGGCGTTCTATTTTAAAAGGGCGCGATCAAATTGATATTTGTAATAATTGCACCGAAGGCACTAAAGTTTGGGCGTAAGATTAAATTTACTTTGTAAAAAAGTAATTTTCGCTAAACGGCTTGCGAAATAATTTATTCGATGTAAAAAAAAATTGAAATCGGGACATCTGCGCCAGGCCTGCCTGCCGGTAGGCAGGGATACGAAGGGCTTGGCTCTTTTGTCCCGCTATTTTCAGCGGGCAAAAAGCCGGAGCGCAGCGAAGCCTCCCGACATGCGTCGGGATAAACTCCGTGGCCCGCCCGCCTGCCCGCCGAAATTTTTTATGAAGGCGGGGGCGCCCAAATAAAAAAATTGATCAAGTAAAGGCCTAAACTCCACATAAAAACATAATCTGCCATACGTATATATAGTATATTTTATTATATTTACAGTACTAAAATTTAATTTAAATGAAGTCTATATTAATTACCATTTTTACTGCTGTTATTGCTCAGGCAGGTTTTAGCCAGATCTTTAAATGTACCGATGGTATTACCAAATTTACATCAGAGGCACCTTTAGAAATGATAAAAGCCACATCAAACAAAACCGCCGGCGCAATTGATTTTGGAACTAAAAACGTTGCTTTTTCTGTAGCTATTCAAACGTTTGATGGGTTTAACAGCGCTTTACAAAAGGAACATTTTTTAGAGAACTATATGGAAGCGGGCAAATACCCAAAAGCCGTTTTTAAAGGAAAAATAATTGAAGATATTTCTTCATCTGCAAACGGAACCTTTTCGGTTAGGGCAAAAGGTATTTTTAATATTCACGGCATTGAAAAGGAAAAGATCATTAAAGTAAAAATAACGGTAAAAGATAAAGTAGTTGAGGCTGAATCTGATTTTGATGTGCCATTAACCGACCACGATATTAAAATTCCAAAAATTGTAAATCAAAAAATTGCTTCTGTAATTTCGGTACAATTTAAAGCTAACCTTAAGCCGTAGTTGTAATGAGCAGGTTAAAAAGTTTAGTTATTCTTATATGGCTGTCTTTTTCATCTTCCCTTTTCAGTCAGTACGTAATAAAAAATCACTTAAACCTTTTACCAAAAAAGAATACCCCTTGTTATTGCATTACACAGGATAAAAAAGGATATATATGGCTGGGCAGTAAAGATGGCCTTGTAAAATTTGACGGAAAAACTGCTCAGGTCTTTAATCAAAAAGACGGATTGCCCAACTCAAAAATTACCTCAGTTTATTGTGATACCTTATTCAACGTTTGGGTTGGAACAGATCTTGGAAAAGTGTATTGGTTAAAACAAAATTTAAAAGTTGATTCCTTAATCTTTAAAGATGAAATTCCCGAAACTAAAATTACCGGCTTTTATAAAGCAGGCACCAAACTATTTGTAGCCACTTACGGTAACGGTATTTATATTTTTGAGAATGGAAAACAAGCGGGGCATCTTACCTCAAAAACCGGTTTGTCGGACGATGTTATTTACACACTTAAATTCATTGATAATAAATTATGGTGCGGTACCGATGCGGGCATAACCGTAATTGGCAACCTTCCGGGAAAGTTATCTTTAGATATTATCTCCACCAAATTAGGCTTGCCCGATAATATTGTACGCAGCATTCATCCATACGCCGGTTCAAAATTGGTTATTGGCATGCAGGATTCGGGGGTTTGTTTTTTTGATATCAATAAAAAACAATTCGATAAAATTGTATTTTTTAATAATTGGGATAAAGGGCCGGTAATTAATTGCCTGATCTCTGATAACGGTGAAATTGTGTTTGCTACCGAAAAAAAGGGATTGTTTTTGTTTACCAACGGTCAATTGCATTCCGACGAATTTTTGGCCGGCCTAAAAACCAATTCCTTCAGCCAGCTTTTTATTGATCAGTCAAACGCTATTTGGCTAACGTCGGATGTTGGCGCACATCAAATTATTGAAAAACGTTTTGAGATCATTAATTCGGCAAAAGGCCTTCCGGACGAAAAGATCTTATCCATTATTTGCGATAACGATCAAACACTTTGGGCCGGCACCTCGGCGGGCATTATTAAATTGAATAAGAACGAAAGTTATAATTTTTCGGTAAGTGTACCCTCAAATTTCCCTAAAGCAACCGTTTCTTGTTCGGCTATTGATAAAAACGATGCGCTTTATTTTGGCACTTATATAAGCGGGTTAATTGTGATGAAGGACGGAAAACTGCTCAATTTTACAACCAAGAACAGTCCGCTTACAAACGATAATATTTCGAATATTTTTATTGATAAGGATAAAATATATGTTTCAACCCTCGGCGGCGGATTAATTATTTGTCAGTTAGAGGGAGAGAAACTCACCGTATTAAAAAACTATACCGAAGCTAACGGTTTAAAAAGCGATTACATATATAGTACATTAATTACCGATAACAATGAATTGTATGTTGCCAGCGATGGCGGAGGATTAGAAAAACTGGTAAACGAAAAATTTCAAAGTTTAAACAAATCGCTAAAATTAACCTCCACCACCATTTATTCTTTGGTAAAAGACAGTAAGGGCAATATTTGGGGCGTTACTAATTTAGACGGTGTAATAAAATACAGCGGCAAAACCTTAACCTCCTTTAAAGCAAAATCGGGTTTAAGAGATGAGGCCCCGCAGCAAATTATAGAGTATAATGGTACCATGTATCTTATCCACTCAAAAGGAATTGATAAAATAGATATTGCTACCTCGCAGGTAAGTTATTACGATATTTTGGAGGGAGACCTTGAACCGAATTTAAATTCGGTATATATTAAAGATGGAACTTTGTACTCGGCCCTTAATATTGGTATTTTGTCTTATCGTATAAAGCCCGAGCATTCAGATAAAATAAAACCTATTGCGCTAATAACTAAATTACTTGTAAACTATAAAACGAGTTCTCAAGACTCAAGCCATAATTTAACGCATAACCAAAATAATTTATCGATAGAGTTTAGTGGCATCTGGACAAAAAATCCCGAAAAATTACTTTATCGTTATATGCTCAAGGGCTTAAATACCGATTGGGAAACAAGCTCATTTGCCAAAATGGTTAACTATAATAACCTCGATGCGGGCGAATATGTTTTTATTGTTCAGTCAAAGAACGATGAAGATGTTTGGAGCGACCCTGTAGAATTTAAATTTTCGGTGGCATTGCCAATATGGAAAAGACCTTTGTTCTGGATAATTTTGGTATTAGTGGTTGGTTTATCTGTTTACTGGTTCATTAAATGGAGAATAAAAGCCCTTAAAAAGGAAAACTTAATATTGGAAGAAAAAGTAGCGCAACGCACCAGCGAAATTGAAAAACAATCGGAAATAATTGCCGAAGCAAATAAGGAATTAGAACAACTCTCGATCGTTGCCAGTAAAACCGATAACGTGGTGGTGATCTTAAGTCCGAATGGTGATATTGAATATGTGAACGAAAGTTTTCAGAAACTAAATAGAATTACTTTAAAAGAGATCTTAGCCCAAAAGCTGAATATTTTTACTTCCAGCAATAACCCTGAGATAAAGTCCATTGTTGAGGATGCGGTTGCGAACAGAAAATCGGTTAATTACGAATCGTTTAACGATAAAGATCCGGATAATAAAGTTTGGGAAGCGTCAACACTTACCCCGATCTACGATGAAAATTCAAACTTGCGTAAGATCATTATCATCGACAGCGATATTACCGAATCAAAACGTCAGCAAAAGATAATTGAAGAAAAACACCGCGAAATAACCGACAGTATAAATTACGCCGAAAGGATCCAAAGAACATTTTTGGCTACTACCGAATTGCTGAACCAAAACTTTAAAGATTACTTTGTATTCTTTCAGCCTAAAGATGTTGTAAGCGGCGATTTTTACTGGGCCAGCCAATTAAGCAACGGTAATTTTGCATTTGCTACAGCTGATAGTACAGGGCATGGCGTGCCCGGAGCCATTATGAGTTTATTGAACATTACCAGTTTAGAAAAAGCTACCGAGCACCATTTAGACCCGGCAGATATTTTAAACCATACACGTAAAACAATTATTGAACGTTTAAAAAGAGACGGAAGTGCCGAAGGCGGAAAAGATGGGATGGATTGCAGTTTAATTTGTTTCGATTTTAAAAATAAACAATTGCAAATTGCAAATGCCAACAATCCGGTTTGGATAGTAAGGGGAAAAGAGATCATTGAAATTAAACCCGATAAAATGCCGGTGGGCAAACACGATAAAGATAAAGTGCCATTTACTTTAAAAACCCTTGATGTTATGCAAGGCGATGTGGTGTATGCTTTAACCGATGGTTACCCTGACCAATTTGGCGGCGAAAAAGGAAAAAAATTCATGATAAAGAATTTAAAAATTCTTTTACAGGCCAATGCACATTTACCAATGCAAGAACAAAGACAAATTTTAGAAACCACTTTTAAAAATTGGGTTGGCGGTTTTGAACAGGTTGACGATGTTGCTGTAGTAGGCGTTAGAATTTAATTGTGAAAGAAGGAAATCCCGATCCGCCGGGGCGGACTCGGGATGGATGATGTGGCGGTGGTGGGAGTGAGGATCTAGTGTTGGTCGGGACATTCGTCCCGAACCTTGTTGATAATATTCATTCCGTGTCAATCACTTCTCGATACGATTCTCCCATTGTCGTCCCGAGAGCTATCGGGTTACTCGAAGTGACAATAATGGCAGTAAGTTCGGGTAATTTTTTCTTTAGTGCTGGTCGGGACATTCGTCCCGATCAGCATGGGTAATCTTCTCGATGTAATAAAAATTACTTGATTTTTCAAAGGATGTTTAGTTTAATAAGCGGCCGGATGAAGAGGTCGGGACGGATGTCCCGACCAGCTTGGAGTAAGTTCGGGTAATTTTTTCTTTAGTGCTGGTCGGGACATTCGTCCCGAACGTCTGTCGGTAGAATATACATTCCGACCTCTATATCGCATAAAAAAATCAAATTGCTATAAAATATAGCCACCATTTTGATGAAAGGCTTTTAAATTTGTAGTGCCATGGGATTCCATTATAGAATTTACGATAATGATCGACCTTATTTTATAACAATTACTGTTGTTGATTGGATAGATGTTTTTATACGAAAAAATCATAAACTAACTTTAATCGATTCTTTAAAGTTTTGTCAGAAAGAGAAAGGACTTGAAATTTTTGCATGGTGCTTTATGCCAAGCCATTTACATTTAATTGTTAGGGCTGCTCAAGGATATATTTTGTCAGATATTATCCGGGATTTCAAAAGACATACATCCAAAACCATCATTCAGCAGATCAAAGATGAACCTGAAAGCCGCAGGGAATGGTTATTAAAGAGTTTCAGGAAAGCCGCAGATGATAATCCGAAATCGGGCGACTACAAATTTTGGCAAGATGGGTATCACCCGGTGGAATTGTATTCGCCCCGATTTACCAAACAAAAACTCGATTACATCCATAATAATCCGGTTGAAGAATTATTGGTACAACATCCCTGGGAATATATGTTTAGTTCAGCCAGAAATTATGCGGATATGGATAATCTTCTCGATGTAATAAAAATTACTTGATCTTTCAAAGGATGTTTAGTTTAATAAGCGGTCGGATGAAGAGGTCGGGACGGATGTCCCGACCAGCATGGGGACGTATGGTTGTACTCGTAGGTAACGGCAAAATTATTCTTTTAAAATCTTAAAAACTCTTTGCCCTTCCTTATTTTCCGCTTTCAGATAATAAATACCACTCGGAAAAAAACTTAAATCAATTTCCTGTTTTGGTAATGGATCATTTAAAACATGTACAATTTGCCCCAAATAATTTGAAATGCTTATTTTATTTAAATTGTATTGACTTGATTCTAATGTAAGTTTATTTTGAACTGGATTAGGAAACAGTTTCAGAGCTATATCCCTTGTATTTTCATTTATACCAACACTATTACATGAGAATTTGGAAACAAAAATATTTTGCCCCCCACTTAATGAAAGCGTGTTGCTGCCGACAATAAAAGGATTGGTGGCAAAGTCCCCAGTAATATATGCGTTTCCAAATTTGTCAGCGGTTATCCCGTTGTTTCCAACATTAGAGACCTGATGGTAGTCTCCATTATTGGCAAGGGACGAAGCGCAAAGCACATTGCCATTTAAATCGAACTTGACGATGAATATATTTACAGTTGAGCTAAGAGGAGCAGTTAGAGTATATGTTCCAAAAGTTGCAGTATTGCTATAAGTCCCACTTAAAAAGACAGCACCTAAATTTGTTACTTTGGCAACAGAACTGCCCGATAAATAATCAGCACTAATCCCACATTTCGCCCAAATTACATTACCATTAACATCATACTTCGTAAGAAATACATTTCCAGCTCCAATATTGGTAAGGGTATTGGAACCAAACGCAATAGTTGAAGAAATAAACTCACCTGTTACATAAGAATCCCCGGAAGTATCCATGCTAATAGAATTACCAAAGGCCGGTGAACCAATCGGATTTTTTGCCCAAATCTCGTTGCCATTTGGGTCATATTTTGCTATAAATACATTATACCCTGAAGCATTCAATGTATAAGTACCGAAAGAGGTTGATCCAACAAAGTATCCGGTAATGCAAGTGTTACCTACTGCATCAGTACTAACTGAAGTGCCACCCGCACTATTAGCTTTTTTTGCCCAAAGTACATTTCCGTTAGCATCGTATTTGGCAAGAAATGCAGTTCTGAATCCACTGCTGCTAAGTGTAAAAGAACCGAAGGCCATTGTGGGACTGGTAAAATAGCCTGTTAAATATGAATTACTGATCGCATCTGTGCTTACCGAAAAACCAACATCTGTTCCAGAACCACCTACACTTTTCGCCCAGATAACATTTCCATTGGCGTCATACTTCACAATAAATATATCAGAACTTCCGTTACTTGTAAGAG
>JANYBY010000046.1 GCA_025360565.1 Bacteroidota bacterium | reverse complement strand
TCCGAATCCTTTAGCTTCTGCAAAAGATATCAGAGAAACTTTTGCGCGCATGGCAATGAATGATGAAGAAACGGTTGCGTTAGTTGCAGGCGGACATACTTTTGGTAAAGCACACGGCGCCGCGCCCGATAGTCATGTTGGCGCTAACCCTGAAGGTTCAAGCATTGAAGACATGGGCATGGGCTGGAAAAACAGTTTTGAATCAGGTATGGGCGGAGACGCGATTACCAGTGGCATTGAAGGCGCGTGGAAACCAAATCCAACTAAATGGGATAATGGATATTTTGACACTTTATTTAAATACGAATGGAAATTAACCAAGAGCCCTGCCGGCGCGCATCAATGGATACCCACCGATGCAAAGGCGAGTACAACGGTTGTAGACGCGCATGACAAAAATAAATTTCACGCGCCGATGATGACCACGGCCGATCTTGCTTTAAAAATGGATCCTATCTATGGTCCGATCTCAAAACGTTTTCACGAAAATTTTGATCAGTTTGCTGATGCCTTTGCAAGAGCCTGGTTTAAATTAACGCATCGCGATATGGGTCCCATTGCCCGTTACCTGGGAATTGAAGTTCCGAAAGAAGTGTTGATCTGGCAAGATCCTATTCCCGTAACAAAAAATGAATTAACTGAAAGTGATGTTGCTGCTTTAAAAGATAAAATTTTAGCAAGCGGACTTTCTGTAGCTGAATTGGTTTCAACTGCATGGGCATCGGCTTCCACTTTCCGCGGTTCAGATAAACGCGGTGGAGCAAATGGAGCGCGCATTCGTTTGGCACCGCAAAATAATTGGGAAGTAAATAATCCGGTGCAATTAAAAAAAGTATTGAGCACATTAGAAGGAATTCAAAAAACAAGTTCTAAAAAAGTTTCAATGGCCGACCTGATCGTGTTAGGCGGTTGTGCAGCAGTTGAAAAAGCGGGGAATATTAAAGTTCCATTTACTCCTGGCAGAGGTGATGCTGCTTTAGAACAAACCGATGTAGATTCGTTTGCGGTATTAGAGCCAAGAGCAGATGGATTTAGAAATTATAAAAACGCAAAGTCTACTTCTATTACTGAAGAATTATTGGTTGATAGATCTCAGCTACTGAACTTAACCACTAAGGAAATGACGGCTTTAGTGGGCGGCATGAGAGTGTTGAATACAAACTACAACGGATCAAAACACGGCGTATTAACTTCTAAACCTGAAACATTAACACATGATTTTTTTGTAAATTTATTAGACTTAAGAACTACCTGGAAGGCAACAAACGATTCGGGCGAAATTTTTATGGGTTCCGATCGTACAACAGGAGAACCAAAGTGGACAGCTACCAGAGCCGATCTTATTTTTGGGTCAAACTCCGAATTGCGTGCCATTGCAGAACTCTATGCCGGCAACGATTCTAAAGATAAATTTGTAAAAGATTTTGTTGCTGCATGGGATAAGGTAATGAATTTAGACAGATTTGATATAGCTAAATAAAATGGCTTAAACCTGATAAGGGTTGTACACTTTAATTGGTTGTTAGTGCAAATTCGTGGAATTGGTGTCTCAGACTCCTATGTCAGATCGTATTTTATATCCGTCATTTTATCGAGCTCAAATAAAAATTCATTATCAATAGCCACTTTATTTTTTTTGGAAAACAATTTCACATTTAAATGTTGTTCCTCATCCTCCACATAAAATTCAACGCTACTTTTTCCGTTTCGCGCATTCAACAATACTTCGAGCTTCCCTATTAATTCATCGTTCACATTATTTAATTTTACTTTTAGTTTAATAATATTGAACGCGTTCTCTTTCACCTGTTCAAGCAGATCGATCTTACTTAATTTTAGTTCTAAACTTCCGGGTTGATTGTATCGTTCCTGAATGCGAGCTTTTATAAATACAAATAATCCTGCCACCATAAATTTATTGTACTCCACAAAATCTTTTCCAAACAACATAATTTCGGTGCTGCCGTGATAATCTTCAACTATCAATTTACCAAAGGCATTTCCGGTTTTACTGGTTCTATTTTCAAAGCCGGTAATTATTCCTCCAAACATCACTTCTTTGTTTTTAAACGGTTCTAATCCCGCTTTTAACTGCGCGCAATTGGCGTTGCAGCGATGTTCAATTATTAATTTATACGGATCTAAAGGATGGCCGCTGATATAAAAACCAACTACTTCTTTTTCTCTGCTTAATTGTTCCAACGCGTTCCACGGTTCTGTTTTTGGTAATTGTGGTTCGCTCACTTCCACCTCATCTTCGCCGCCAAATAAACTTGCCTGAGATGTATCGCCGCCCAAATTTTTTTGATTGCCGTATCTTATCATTCTATCTGTAAGAGTAGATCCATCGCTCAGATCAAGCGTAAAGAACATAGAGCGGGTTATATTTTCAAAACTATCCAAAGCGCCCGATAAAGCCAAACCTTCTATACTTTTTTTGCTCATCGTTTTTCCGTCTAATCGCGAAGCAAGATCAAATACGCTTGTAAATTTTCCGTTCGTATTTCTTTCCTCCACTAATACGTTCACCACATTTTCGCCAACACCTTTTATACTTGCCATTCCAAAACGAATATTTCCATCGGCCATTACACTAAATTTTCCGAAACCTTCATTCACATCGGGCCCAAGAACTTTAATACCGATACGTTTACACTCTTCCATAAAAAAAGTGATCTTATCAATATTACCGCTGTGATTTAAAACCGAAGCCATAAACTCACTCGGGTAATGCGATTTTAAAAAGGCTGTTTGCATGGCCAAATAAGCGTAACAGGTACTGTGCGATTTGTTGAAGGCGTAACTTGCAAACGCTTCCCAATCTTTCCAAACTTTTTCGGCAATAGCAACCGCATGACCGTTAGTGTTGCAACCTTCCAAAAATTTGCTCTTCATTTTATCAAGAACATCTTTTTGTTTTTTACCCATTGCTTTACGTAAAGTATCGGCATCGCCCTTGGTAAAGTTGGCTAATTTCTGACTTAAACGCATTACTTGCTCTTGGTAAACCGTAATACCGTAAGTTTCTTTTAAAAACTCATCCATGCCCTGCAGATCGTAGGTAATATTTTCGCGCCCGTGTTTACGGTTAATGTAATTTGGAATGTATGCAATAGGACCCGGACGGTACAAGGCATTCATGGCAATTAGATCATTAAAACTATCGGGCTTAAGATCTTTTAAATGTTTTTGCATTCCCGGACTTTCAAACTGAAAAATTCCGTTTGTTTCGCCGCGCTGAAATAATTCCAATGCTTTTTTATCGTTCAGATCTATTTCTTCAATATCTAACTCAATCTCTTTTACAATTTTTATCAGTTTTATCGTGTCCTTAATAATGGTCAAGGTTCGCAAACCCAGGAAGTCCATTTTCAGTAAACCCGCACTTTCCGCAACATCATTATCATATTGCGTTAAAAGCATTTTACTGTCTTTTGATTTTGTAACGGGAACAAATTTTGTTATTTCGTCGGGCGTAATAATCACACCGCAGGCGTGTACACCAATGTTGCGCACCGAACCTTCGAGCTCGTATGCTTGTTTTAAAATAAGTGCTTCGGGGGTATTTCCTTCTGATAATTTTCTGAAATTATGCGATTGCTCAACAACTTCACGTCGGTCTTTTATTTTTTCAAGATATTTTGTATCAATGCCACCGGGCTTTAATAAATGTTTTAATTCAGCTTCTAAACTTTCGGGAAAAGCTTTTGCAAGTTTATCCGCATCGGGCAAAGGCAAATTTAAAACGCGCGCGGTATCTCTTATGGCGCTTCTTCCACCCATGGTGCCGTAAGTGATTATTTGAGCCACAGAATTTTTGCCGTATTTTTCAATTACATATTCAATCACTTTATCGCGGCCTTCATCATCAAAATCAATATCAATATCGGGCATGCTTATACGATCGGGATTTAAAAAACGCTCAAAGAGCAAATCGTATTTTATGGGGTCAACATTTGTAATGCCCAAACAATAAGCAACCGCGCTGCCTGCAGCACTGCCCCTTCCGGGCCCAACAGAAACGCCCATTCGGCGGGCTTCGGTTGTAAAATCAGAAACAATTAAAAAGTAACCGGGATATCCCATGCGTTCCATTACGCTAAGTTCAAAATCAATGCGCTCTTTTGTTTCGGCATTCATTTGAGGGTATCTTTTTTCGGCGCCTTTATAGGTTAAGTGTTTTAAATAAGCGTTCTCACCGCGATTTCCTTTTCCTTCATCTTTCGGATCTTTATCGCGCTCATCTAAAAATTCAGTCGGAATTTGAAACTTAGGCAACAAAACATCGCGACCCAATTTAAACGATTCAATTTTTGAAACAATTTGGTTGGTGCATTCAATGGCCTCGGGCAGATCGGCAAAAGCGTTAACCATTTCGGCAGGTGATTTAAAATAAAATTCGCTGTTGGGTAAAAATAATTTTCCTAAGCGTGGATTATTTTTTAATTCTTTCAAATCGTTATCCGTACTAAAATTCAATCCTTCTTTTACACCGATCAAAATATCGCGCGAGTAAGCGCTCTTTTTTTCGAGGTAATAATTATTGTTGGCGGCAAAATATTTTACATTGTATTTTTTAGCGAATTGCAGCAGCACTTTATTTACGTGATCTTCTTCAGGCAAATTGTGTCGGTTAAGCTCCACATAAAAATCTTCGCCAAAAACATCCTTGTACCACACAAACGCTTCTTCGGCTTGTGCTTCGCCAACGTTCAGGATCAACGATGGAATTTCGCCGTACAATGAACCGGTAAAACAAATAAGATCCGATTTATATTGTAACAAAATATTTTTATCGATCCGCGGCACATAATACATACCCTCTGTAAAGCCGATGGAGCTTAGCTTTGAAAGATTTTCGTAACCCTGTTTATTTTTTGCAAGAAAGGGAATAGCGTAACCATTATCTTGTTTTGTTTTATCCAAATGATCCTTTGCTATATTTAATTCGCAACCGATCAAACATTTTAATTCGTTCTTTTTTGCGCCGGCCTTGTCTCCCTTTTCAATTTCGGCATTATGTGCTTTGATGAGTTTATTTTGCTTTTCAACCGTTTGCCAAAATAAAAAGGTGGCGTACATATTACCGTGATCGGTTAACGCAACAGCAGGCATATTATAATCGGCCGCTTTTTTTACGAGTTCAAACACATCACTTACCGATTGCAGAACTGAATACTGAGAATGATTGTGGAGATGAGAGAAGTTATGGGTTTCAAGTTTCCGGTTTAATGTTTCTTGTTCTATGCCCGGGATCTCTTTTGACCGTTGATCTGTTTCTTTTGACTTTTGTTTCAGATTTTTTTCATGCGCGAGCAATTCCGTTAGATCAACATCTTGGTACTTGATCAACGACAAGTCGCTAACCGTTAGTTCCTTTACTTTTGTAATGCCTCGTTTTATTATTTCGAAAAAAGCGCGCGAGGTGGCTTGCACGTCAAACGCCGCGTTGTGAGCTTCCTGAAAAGAAGTATTAAATAATTTTTTATAGAGTTCGCCCAGAGTGGGCCATTTAAATTTGCCGCCTTTACCGCCGGGCAATGCGCAAAACGCCGTGGTTGCGTCGTTCTTGGTATCAATAATACCTTTACCCGAAAAATAATTAGGCAAACCGCAGCGTAAAAATTCGGCGCCTATAATATTAATATCAAATTCAATATTGTGCCCGCATAAATAATTTGTTTTGGCAATAATTTCTCCAAACTGTTTTAAAACTTCTTTTAAA
>JANYBY010000017.1 GCA_025360565.1 Bacteroidota bacterium | reverse complement strand
TATCTTAAAAAGGCTTCTGATATGTTAAATTTTGTATTGGAAGATCTTAAACATTACGGCGCCGGCTATAGCAATTGGGGCTGTTTGGCCTTGCATTTAACGTATCCTTTTAAACAATTGGCTATTGTTGGTAACAATGTTAATGAAAAACTGCTGCACCTCCATAAACACAGCCTAACAAACACGATTTTAGCAGTAAGCCAAACGGGTAGTAATTTACCATTGCTCCTAAACAGGTTCGTTGCCGGTAGTACACTTATTTATGTGTGCGAAAACAATGCCTGTAAATTGCCGGTTGATACGGTGGAAGAGGCTCTAAAACAATTTTGAGAAAAATAATTGATAAAAGTTGGCTATGGAACATATTTATGTTTACAACAAACATATATGTGTCCAATAAGTCCCCAAATGTCCCATTTACGCGCCTACCGGTAGGCAAGGCGGCAATTATTTTATTTGTTTTATTATTTACCGGTGCCAAAGCCCAGGTATTGATCCCAACTCCTGAAACCGCTTTTGAAGTACAGCATAATTTTAATGCGGAAGTCATTAAAATGAAGAACATTAAACGCATTGTGTTTGAAGTGGTGGATAAAGCGGATTTTGAATTGGTGGTAGATAAAAACCTGGTGGAGACATATGAATTTGATACCAATGGACAACTTGCCCGCTTTTATTACACCAATATTATTAAAACAATTGAAAAACAAACTACAGTAATGGCTTCCCACGGAAGGGGAAGAAAGCGTACAAGTTATTCAACGGTTGAATCGCACAATGAATACGTTTATGATACCGTCAGTACTTCCTATTTTTATTCCGGTAAAAATTTAATTTTAAAGCGTTACCACGATGGCGCCTTATTTTATGAAAGCCGTTATTACCGACACGATTCATCGGGCAACGTTACAAAAGAGTTAAGGTTTCGCGAAACCAATAACAGCAAGGATAAAACCATTTTTATTTTGGGCGGACAATTATTATTGAGTGAAGATAGCTTGCAGTACAAAAAATATTCTTCCGGGCAATTAAAATGTATTTTGCTGAACAATGAGAACCGCCCGTATAAAGAACAAACCATTAATTACGACAGTTTGGGAAATAAAAAATCCATCTTTGAACATTATACCGCAGCGGCGTGGATCATGCAGGAACAAAAGTTTAACTATGCGGGCAATCGCCTTACCATGGCCGAGTTTAAAGGCAATGCCAACAACGAGGTAATTATTAAAAGAACTTACGAATACGATAAAAACAATGAATTGTACACTGAAAAACAATATAAGAACAATGTGCTATTAAAAGAATTAAGTTATGTAACCGATGAGCAAAATAAATTATTGAATTCTCTGGTTATCCGCGATCCTATAAACAAAACCATCCGCATCATAAAACTAAAATACGATTTTGGTTCGGTGGGAAGGGCGGGAAGGTGATCACTTTTTTATCTTCCCAACCGGCGTCATAATTCTGGTAAGCCATTTGGTAGAATCTTTTTCCTTGATGGCATCGGTAATATAAAATTCGCGCATGGGGCCGTTTTGCACCAGCTTATTCTTTTTTAAATTTTTGCGTATATCGTCGTATGCCAAATACAAGTCGCCATAGGGTCCGTAATAATTATAAATGTACATGTAACAGGATTCTAACACTACCACCATGCTATTCTTAGGCTGTGCCTCCGGCATTTTTTCAATCGGAAAAACGCATTCAAACACCACTTTTTCGGGATCGGTTCTAAAATAAATAGAACCCGGCGCACCATTGGATTTTAATTTCAACGTTTTCATTTCTTTTTCTAAAGTGCTATACGCTTTTGAAAATGCCTTGGGCATATTTTCAAGACTGGCCGAATCGTGTACACAAAGCGTTAAGATCTCGGGCATATCAAATACACCTCTTGGGCCGGCCGAATCGCTAAAAGCCTCGCTCTTTTTTGCTTCGGGTTTTACTAAAACAATGGGTTCGTTTTTTACTGAATCAATTTTGCTTTTTTCATCAAACGATTTTCCTTCGGGATTATTACACGAGAAGAGAATGATTAAGAAAAATAAAACAAAAAAACGCCTATCCATTTTGTAAATGATTGTTTGTTTTTTTACCGGCAGTTTTTCCGGGATAAACTTTTAACGCTTCTGCCAAACAATTTATAGAATGTTTAAGATCTTCAATTTTTAAAACGTAAGCAATCCTTACTTCATCAATGCCTGCATCGGGGGTTGAGTAAAAGCCCGTGGCAGGGGCCATCATTACGGTTTCCGAATTAAAATTAAAATCTTCCAAAAGCCATTGGCAAAATTTATCCGAATTATCAATCGGCAAACGAGCAATGCAATAAAACGCGCCGCTTGGCTTCGGGCAAAATACTCCCGGAATTTTATTTAATGCCTCAATTACAAAATCTCTTCGCGCGATGTATTCTTTTTTTACCCCGTCAAAATAACTTTGCGGTGTATCTAAGGCGGCTTCGGCGCCAATTTGAGCAAGACCCGGAGGACTTAATCTTGCTTGTGCGAATTTTAATGCCGCGCCCATTACTTCTTTATTTTTGCTGATGATAGCGCCAATACGCGCTCCGCAAGCACTGTAGCGTTTGCTGATAGAATCTAATAAAACAACATTGTTTTCAATGCCGCTTAATTGCATGGCGCTAAAGTATTGTTTACCGTCGTAACAAAATTCGCGGTACACTTCATCGCTCAATAAAAACAGGTCGTATTTTTTTACCAGATCGCGCAGAGCTTCCAATTCGGCTTTGGTATATAATCCACCCGTTGGGTTGCTCGGGTTACAGATCATTATACCTTTAGTTTTTGGCGTGATTACTTTTTCAAATTCAGAAATAGGAGGTAAGGCAAAACCATTTTCAATGGTGCTGATAATGGGTTTAACAATTACATTGGCGGCACAGCTGAAACCGTTATAGTTGGCGTAAAATGGTTCCGGAATAATTATTTCGTCACCGGGATTAAAACAACTCATCATAGCGATAGAGATGGCTTCGCTTCCGCCGCAAGTAATTATTACATCGCTTGCCTCCACATTAATATCGTAGGTTTTATAATACCCGCATAATTTTTTGCGATAACTTTCATTACCTGCGCTGTGGCTGTATTCCAGCACTTTTATGTCGGTATTTTTTACCGCGTTCATAAAAGAAGACGGTGTTTCAATATCGGGCTGGCCAATATTTAAATGGTAAATTTTTACACCTCTTTTTTTTGCCGCGTCGGCAAATGGTACAAGCTTACGGATGGGTGATGCCGGCATGGCATTGGCCTTAAATGAGATCTTTGGCATGATGAATAATTTAAAGTTTTAAGATAGAAATTTGCAAAAAGAAGTATTAAATTAAAATTTAACCAATATCTATTATCAAATTATTAATTTTTTAACGTGCCTTGGCTTTAACAAACTGATGTTTCTGATATTTTTCCATACCTAAAACAGCATCATCGTTATACCTTGGTCCGCCAACAACCGAACTTTTTGAGAAACGTAATTTTTTAACTTCGCCGCCTTTTGCAGTTACAGCCTCCTTAATACGTTCAACTAATTTTGAAGCGCGGGTTGCTGCTAACTCAGGATTTCCTTTTGCAAAAACTTTTGTTGGCACACGAGAAGCACTTCCTTTAACACTAATACTTACACTTCTCTTTTTGCTTTTTTCTACAATATTGTCAATAAACGCGATCCACTCAGGATTCTCATCACTTTGGTGAATATTGTATTTAAAGAAAAATTCGTAATCTGCAGGCGACGTGTTTGCAGGGGTATTACTAGTATTATTATTTGTGTTATTAGTAACTACAACAGGCGCTCCTCCAACTAAAAGTGTTTTGGCGATAGTTTTCCCGCCTTTAATGCCATCGGTATTAAATGAAGTTTTTTCAGAAACATTGCCCTCGTTAGCCGCCACTAATTCGTATTTTGTATCTGCACTTAATTCAATTCCTTTAACCATACCTTTGTCATCGGTAGTTACATCTTTTTTATTTCCATCGGCATCGGTTAAAGTTACACTCGCATTCGCAATCAGCTTTTTAGTCTTGATATTTTTTACGGTTACATCCAAAAGCAGATCTTTAGAAACTATTTTTTCTGATTTGCCGCTCATGTAAATTAATGCGTTGGTAACTTTTCCGGATTTAATACCCATTGTGCTAACATCCGTAACGGGAGATTTTTTTCCGCCAATTTCGGCGTAAACAGTATATTTTTTCTCAGGTTGTAAAGCAATGCCATCGTATTTACCGTTCGCGTTGCAATCAAATGTTTTGCTGTTGCCGCCAACCTCAGTAATGGTAAGCTTTGCGCCCGATTGTCCTTTTTTAGTTTTGTTATTATCAAACACAACCACGTTCAATAAAATGGCTTTTTGTTTGGCGCGTACTTTACCCAATAATTTAACGGGCTCTAAATTAACTTCGCGTTTAATTTCCTGATAAGACAGATCATCAGTTACAAAAACATCTTCGTTATAAAATTCTTCGTCGTTTGACTGGTAAGAAAAATTATACTCTTTGCCAGGAGGTAAAATGGTTGAAAAGGTTCCATTAACAAATTTTGGTCGGTAAGTACCAATAATTTCGTTCGTTTGTTTATAGCTTACAACAATTACAATATCATCGGGTAATTTTTCACCTTCTGCCGGAATAATTTGTCCCTTAAATAAGGCAAGGGGTTTTTCTTTTGCATCGGGAATGGAAACCAAATAAATATCTTTTTCTCCAACGCCTCCCGCTTTTGCGGATGAAAAATAAGAACGTTTACCATCGGGAGATGTTACAAAGAACACATCATCATCGGTAGTATTTACAGGATAACCGATATTTGAAACTTCCGAAAATTTATTATCTTCGGTAATAGTAGCGAACATAATATCAAAACCTCCAATGGTCTTGTGGCCTTTTGACGCGAAGAAAAATGTTTTTCCGTCGGGGTGAATGAATGCGCCGTCTTCATCATATTCCGTGTTAATGTCAGGGCCCATGTTTAAAGCTTTGCTCCATTGTTTGTTTGGTAATTTTACACAACGGTAAATATCTTTTCCGCCAAATCCACCCGGACGGTCGGAAACAAAAAATAATAAATTTCCATCCGCACTTAAACATGCGTGCGATTCCTGATATTTGGAATTGATATCCGAACCAAATGTTTTTAAAGGGCTCCAGTCCTTACCGTCATAGGTGCTGTAATAAATATTCCCGCTCATGCCATCTCCGTTATCCTTGTACAGGATCAATGTTTGTCCGTCAGGTGTTAAATTAATGGAGGCTTCCATTCCGCTTGAGTTAATATTCATGGAGATGGGAACAGGTGAGCTCCAATTACCTTTATCATCTTTGTAAGAAACAACAACATCTTCGTTATAAAACCCTGTAAGGTCTTTTAAACCGCCTGTTGTAGTTGGCCGGCGGGTTGTATAGATCAACATCCTTTCATCTGCGCTTAATACCGGACTATAATCAGGATACTGACTATTAATGCTATCGCCCAAATTCGTGATCTGAAATGGTAAAGGTATTGCCGTCATTTCTTTGGCGTATGCACAAGTTGCTCTTTCGCGGTCGAGCATTTTTTTCCAACCTTTGTCTTTAGCGCTTACATATTTCGCAAAATTATTGTACTGCACGGTAGCTTCATCAAATTTGTAATTAATGTGCAGCGCTTGTCCGTAAAAATAATGCGCCAAAGGGGGCGCTGCTTTTTCGCTGGCATCATCTGTTTTATAACTTGTTGAAACCATTTTAACTGCTCTTTCTAAATGAATTTCGGCATTTGCTTTTTCGGTAGCCGAATGCAAATAGCAAACACCTATCATATAATTAATGTTGGCCGAAGTTGAATCGAGCTCGTAAGCCGCCTGAAAATTTTCTTGTGCCATTGGATAGTTATCTTCCAAAAGAAGGAAGGAACCTTCTTGAAAATATTCTTTATAGGTGCCACCCGGTTTAATTTGCGATTTTAAATTGAACGCAAAAACGACTAAAACTAAAGCAAATAACTTCCTCATTTTTAAACTTTTAATAAGAGGCAAAGATATCATTTTATTTCAAATATGCATGGTGTAAAAGGGGCAAAATTCCATTTATTCCTTGCGTTTTTTGCGAATAAACCCTCTATTTTTCTATCTTTGCGGGCTTTTTAAGCTTAATAATGACATTTGCCGAAGAAATAAAACGCCGCAGAACATTTGCAATCATTGCGCATCCCGATGCAGGTAAAACTACGCTCACCGAAAAATTGTTGCTCTTTGGCGGTGCCATTCAAACAGCGGGTGCCGTAAAATCAAATAAAATAAAAAAAGCAACTACCTCCGATTTTATGGAGATAGAAAAACAAAGAGGAATTTCCGTTTCAACATCGGTTATGGCCTTTGATTATAAAAATTATAAAGTAAACATTTTAGATACACCCGGGCACGAAGATTTTGCGGAAGATACTTATCGTACGCTAAGCGCAGTTGATAGTGTAATAATGGTGATCGATTGTGTAAAGGGCGTTGAACCGCAGACAAGAAAATTGCTTGAAGTGTGTCGCATGCGAAATACCCCCGTGATAGTTTTTATAAATAAAATGGATAGAGAAGGACAAAATCCTTTTGATCTGTTAGATGAAATTGAAAAAGAATTAAAAATAAAAGTACGGCCGCTCACCTGGCCAATTGGTATTGGTAAATCCTTTAAAGGCGTTTATAATTTAACGGATAAGTCGCTCAATTTATTTCAGGGCGATAGTAAAACAACTGTTGAAGAACGCTTAAAAATTACCGATATAAACGATAAACACATTGATGAAAGAGTAGGGGTTGATTTTGCTTTGCAATTGCGTGCGGATGTTGATCTGATAGATGGTGTGTATGATACATTGGATACAAAAAAATATTTGGAGGGACAAATTTCGCCGGTGTTTTTTGGAAGTGCGGTAAATAATTTTGGGATCCACGAATTGCTGGATTGTTTTGTGGAGATAGCACCCGGCCCAAAGGAGCGCGAGACTGATCACGGCATTGTAAAACCTGAAGATAAAAAATTTAGTGGATTTGTTTTTAAAATTCATGCCAATTTAGATCCAAAACACAGGGACAGGATAGCATTTTTAAGAATTTGCTCAGGTACATTTGAAAGAAATAAATATTACCATCATGTGCGCGATGATAAAGAATTACGTTTCAGTAATCCCACCGCATTTATGGCGCAGCAAAAATCGGTTATTGATGAAGCTTTTCCAGGTGATGTAATTGGTTTGTACGATGCCGGTAATTTTAAAATAGGCGATACTTTAACTGAAGGTGTAAATTTTAATTTTAAAGGGATTCCAAGTTTTTCGCCGGAGTTATTTCGTTACGTAAATAATAAAGACCCAATGAAAACCAAACAACTGCAAAAGGGGTTGGAGCAGTTAACGGATGAAGGCGTGGCGCAATTATTTACAAGGAAAGTTGACGGACGAAAAGTAATTGGCACCGTGGGAGCATTACAGTTTGAAGTTATACAGCACCGATTAAAGTCGGAGTACAATGCCAGCGCGAGTTTTGATCAGGTAACTTTGTATAAGGCACTATGGATAAGCTGCGATGACAAGAAAAAATTGGACGCGTTTATGCAGGATAGAAACGCGCACATTGCACTGGATAAAGAAGGCCGCCCTGTTTTTTTAGCCGAGAGCGCCTGGCTCTTACAAATGGCGCAGGAAAAATTCCCGGATATTAAGTTTCATGTTAAGAGCGAGTTTTAATGGAACGCGGATGACACGGATGATGATGATTTACGCGAAAAAAAATCATATTTTATCATAACAATCAGCGCTATCTGCGTTCTATCTCAACAAAAAACCCCGAACGCGAATTCGTCCGGGGCCTTTAAGAGTATATGCAGAATTGTTTTTGGTAAATTTATACCGATGCTCAATTTATTATGGTCCAATTCTAAAAAAATAAATTATCAATCGGCATTAACCATTCTAAGGTTTAAAACAGTTTTTACTAATTTAACTTTGGACTGTTTTAAACCAAGAATTGGTATTATTTAGACACCAAATCGTTTTGTAATGGGCTTTGTAAAGCGGCAAGATAATGTTTTAAAATACCTATTGCCTCGCCTTGTTTGTTAAGTGCAAATCCTTCTTTTTCTTCGGCGTTGTTCATAGTACCTAATTTGGCGGTGTTGTTTTTAAAAGAGTAAGCTTCTTCGCGCATTTCTTTTGCCATTTTAAAACTGTGTACCGCTTGCTGGTTTATATCTTTTGCCTGATTTAAAACTATTTCGCCGGCAAGCGATGTAAAGCACATGTTATTAAATACGATGTTGTTTAGTTTGTATTTTTCGGCGCTTATTTTACCGCTAATTTCTGAGGCTTGTATTTGTTTTAGTTCGGCTTGTTTAAATAATTCTTTAGCCGATTTTGTTAATTGTAATTTTTCGGCGCCTTGTTTGGTTTTTGCTTCTGCTCTAATTGTTTTTTCAATTGCTAAAAGATCATCTGCTTCTTTTAAAAGTTCTTTTGCAAAAATTGCAGTAGCGTAGCAATTGGCGTTGTTGTAATAATTGTAGGTGTTATTATCAATAACAGCTTCGGTGCTTTTAACTTCGTTGGTTTTAACTGAAGTCTCTGGAGCCGGCGTGGTTTTAATTGCTGAAGTGGCGGTTTCATTTTCTACCGTACTCACAAGAGTTGGGTATACTTTTTCTTTTTTTGGCTGTGTGTTAGCGCCAATTACGTTTAACGAACGGTGCCCTGCTTGGTTACTTTGTGTTTGGCCGTTTACCATAACTTGGATGATAAGAGCCAACAATGTTGGAAGGAAAGTAAATGTTTTCATGGCTAATTTTTTTTAAAGGGGTTAATACTATGTTCATTTTTAATAAATTATTTATTTAAACTTGTTTGTGTTTTCGTGTAAGCTTTGTAAACCGATCTCAATAAGAGATAAAGAACTTTTGAATATAAACCCGATACTGTATCTGCGGTCTAAAAATTGTTATGCTTACATAATACTTTCTTTTACGCACACAATTTTAAAAGGTTGTGTTTTTTGTAAATTATTTTTATTTTTCTTTCAAATTTTCGACTAAATCGGCTTAGATTGTGGGTTGCAGGGCATCTGCACCCGCCGTCCTTGCGAGCCGCTCGCCAATGTATCATAGCGGCGAAGCAATCTTATTTAATGCATTGGAAGAAAAGCATCCGAAAAGTTTGCTTCGGGCCCGGCAAAACAAACAAGCCCTCGCAAGGACGGTTCAACTTCAATCTAGGTCTTCAAGCCGCTTATCAATAGTGACGAATTTATTCAGCGCGTCCTTGCAAGTCTCGTGGTTGAATAATTGTTGGGCATATATTTTTAACGCTAAAACCGGTTTCATGAAATTATAACAGGAAAAAATTACTTTTCTAATTGTCCCGAAGGGACAAAATACTGGTAGAATTCATCCGCCAATAGACCTGAAGTCCCGTAGGGACGGGATATTGAGTATCTGACGGCACGCCATTTTTTTTGTATTTTATTCTATCGAAATATCGTCACAAAAAACCGGATGTTATTAAACATGCAATCTAAAATTTGCGTAATTACGCCCATCTCTCTATCTTTATATATGCTTAAAAACAGCCTTTACATTATATGCTTATTTACAACTACAACAATTTACAGTCAATCCCGTACTGACATTGAGTTGGAGGCCCAACCTGTTGGCGGTAAAGAGCAGGTAGACCAGGTTCTGCAAACCCAATTAAATCTGCCAAAAACGATCTTAACCTCTAATTTTGACAAAGAACTCACCGCTTTTTTTGATCTGGATTCGGCCGGAAACGCCATACACCTGAAATTAGAAGGAGGTTTAAATAATGTATTGCGCATTGAGCTTACCCGCATGTTTCGCTTCTTAAAATTTAAACGTTCACAAAGTTCGCAATACCAACCGGACCCTTATTTTTTAATTTTCAAATTATCTACCGAAAAATACAATAAGTATTATAAGCAAAGAGCAAAACTTATTTTTAAAAAACCTTTACCTGCTGATAGCACTTATATAATACATAAAAAGGCCGATAAATCTCCCGAATATTTTAAGAACGGAGAAGAAGGTTTAGCCGAATATATTTTATCTGAAATTGAATATCCGAAACTGGCAATTGAAAAATCGATTGAAGGAACAGTAGTAGTAGAATTTGTGGTTGAAACAAATGGCTACGTTACAGGCATAACCTTAAAACAAACCATTAGTGCGGGTTGCAGCGATGAAGCCATAAAACTGATAAAACAAACCCGATGGCAGCCGGCCCAGTTAAACGGAAAATACGTGCGCTACAAAAACACGTATCCAATTACTTTTAGTTTGCGAAATGTAAATAAGGATAATAGCGGTTCTTCTACAATAGGGCAGTAGCTCCCTTAAAACTTTTCTCCCTCTAACTTTGCCACTACTGCACTTGCAACTGCATTACCAACAACATTAGTTGCGCTGCGGCCCATATCGAGTAATTGGTCAACAGCAAGAAGTAACAACAATCCCTCACCTGGAATTTTAAACATGCCGAGCATACCTGCAATTACAACTAAAGAGGCGCGGGGCACACCGGCCATGCCTTTGCTGGTTACCAATAATATCAGCATCATTTTTATTTGGTCGGCCATACCAATATCCATGCCATAACATTGGGCTATAAATACTGTGGCAAAGGTCATGTACATAATACTGCCATCGAGATTAAACGAGTAACCCAAAGGCAAAACAAAACTTACAATACGGTTGCTGATGCCGTGTTTCTCAAGGGCCTCAATGGTCTTGGGCATGGCGCTCTCGCTGCTGGCCGTGCTAAAGGCAAGTAAAATAGGCTCCTTAATATCTTTAAGCAGTTTAAAAAAATTAATTTTAAATAAAGTACTGATCAAAAAAAGTACCACGAAAATAAAAAATAATAATCCCCCAAAAAAACAGAGGATCAGATTCACATATATTTTAAGCACACCGGGCCCCTGCATTATTACCACCGCGGTTATGGCGCCAAATACGCCAATAGGGGCAAAGTTCATTACAAAATTAGTGACCTTAAACATTACATGGCTTAAACTATCAAATGCATTAATAATGGCTTTTCCTTTTTCGCCAATGCTTGCGGCCGCAATGCCAAAAAATAAAGCAAATACCACAATGGGTAAAATATCGTTGGCGGCCATTGAACGGATTAAACTTTCGGGAATAACATGATCTATGAAATTTTTAGCGTCCTGCACATTTGTTTTAATGCCTGTTTGCGCGTTGGTATCGGGCAAAGGAATTTTAAGACCAACCCCGGGCTCAAAAACATTTACAATTACCAAACCCAATGCAAGCGCTATGAGTGTGGCGCAGGTAAAATAAATCATGGTCTTTAAGCCAATGCGACCTACGCTTTTAAAATCGCCTACTTTGGCAACACCTAGTACTAGTACAGCCAATACAAGCGGGGCAATGATCATTTTAATGAGATGTAAAAAAATATCGCTTAAAACAGAATAGCGGCCTGCGATTGTTTTTTTAGCCTGAACAAAAACAGCTTCTTCATACTTTTTTACGCCTGCCTCAACCGCTTTTTTTATTTCGGGATTGGTGATTGAGTTGAGTTGCTCTTTATTGTATTCAAATTTGTTATTGGTAAGCGAAACGTTAATAAAATAACCAATTACCAAACCTACAAGCATGGCAATAATAATTAATACAATTAATTTATTTTTAGCGAAATAGCTCATGGTCTATTATTTATAAGTCAACACAGAGTTACAAGAGGCACAGAATAATATACATATTCTCTGCGGCCCTGTGTCTCCTAACCTCTGTGTTAAAAAATAGGAATTTCATTTTTTTATAACACCTCCTGAAGGGTTTCCATTTTCATGCCCCTTGAGCCTTTAATTAAAACGGTAGCGGCTGTAACGCCTTGTTTTTTTAAATAGTCCTTACACTCCTCAGTAGTTTTAAATTTTAAAAAATCGTTTTGCGTTTGTTTAAAGAATTCTTCACCCACTAAAATAACGTTGGTTAATTTTTTTTCTTTTAGTAGTTCCGCAATTTTTAAATGTTCTTCTTTGCTAAATTCACCGAGCTCAAACATATCTCCCAGTAAAACAAGTTTGCTTTCGGCTTTGTAATTTGCAAAATTCTCAATGGCGACCTTCATGCTGTTGGGATTGGCGTTGTAGGCATCCAGCAAAATGGTATTGCTGTTTGTTTTTACCAATTGCGAGCGGTTCATGTTGGGCACATATTCTTCCAAAGCCTGTTTTATTTGCTCATCGGTAACATGAAAATAATGCCCTACGGCAGCGGCGGTTAAACAATTAATAAAATTATAACCGCCCACCATTTGCGTATTTATAAGCGGTAATTTATTCCAATCCTTAGCGCCATAACGTGTGGTAAATTTGAGACTAACGCCTGCCTGTCCGGCAGGCAGGGTCTCCGACTTTGTAAAGTCTTTGCCTATTACATCATATAATTTTTTGCAGCCGTATGTTATCTTATCATTATCCAGCGCAAGGTCGTGCAGCATATCATCATCGCCATTAATAAATGTTTGGTTGTGATGCGCTTTTAAATAGCGGTACAATTCGGTTTTTCCTTTTTTTACACCTTCAAGGCCGCCAAAGCCCTCTAAATGGGCCTTGCCGATGTTAGTGATCAATCCGTAATCCGGTTCTGCAATGTTGCAAAGCATCTCGATCTCGCCCTGATGGTTTGCGCCCATTTCAATTATGGCAAACTCGTGTTCTTTTTTTATGCTAAGTACTGTTAACGGTACACCAATGTGATTATTTAAATTTCCTGCTGTTGCAAGCGTATTGTGTTTTTTGCTTAATACCGCGTGAATTAATTCTTTGTTGGTTGTTTTGGCATTGCTTCCGGTAATGGCCAGAACGGGAATGTGCAATTGTTTACGGTGATGATTGGCTAATTGCTGTAACGTTCTTAAAACATCTTCAGCCAGCACAATTTTATTTCCGATGGCGTATTTTTCTTCGTCCACCACTGCAAGGCTGCAGCCTGCGTCAATTGCTTTTTGCGCAAATTCATTGGCGTTAAAATTATCGCCTTTCAGCGCGAAGAAAATAGAGCCCGGAATTAATTTTCTGGTATCGGTGCAAATTAATTGCTGCGCATTTAAATAATGCGTGTACAGATCTTCTATTGAAATAAATTTACCCATTCTGCAAAATAAAAAACCCCCAAGTAATATACTCAGGGGTTCATATGTTTTTTATTAACAATATTATTTTCCTAACCCAACCGGACTACCTACGCGTGTCATAGAACAACGGAAGCCTAACCAAGCCTGACTCTGACGCTGATCTAAATATCTGCGGGTGCCGGGATTTAAGAAATACGCCCTATCTCTCCAGCTTCCGCCTTTGAATACACGGGCCTTATCACTTACTAATGATGTTTTAGCGTATTCGTACATTAACTTGTCAGATTTATCGGTGTAAGCATCTTCACCATCACCAAAATAAATACTTGAGTTAACATCTCCATCTAAATAATTAATATAATCGGCAGTTTTATAATTTCTGCGCTCATCTAAATTATCCGTTGATATTGCGGTAGAAACTTCTCTCCATTGAACGCGGCCGGGAATATCGGATTTGCCTTCAGGTGAAGCATTATTGTTTTCGGCAGTTATAGGATCTTTTGTTAGCATTGCTAAAACGCTGTCTTCAACCAAAGTAGTTTCGCCACTCACGCCATGTGCTGAAGGAGGGTTAACTTTATGTTTGAATTTTTGGTAGATAGGACCATCAACGTTAGTTAAGATCTCTCCTCCTAAACCACCGATAAGCGTAGTACTATCGCGTTTTTGAGTTGTAAAGATATTACCGCGAAAAGGACGGAACTCATCCGCATCCTGTAAAGTATTTTGACGGTAAACGTCCATTACCCACTCAGATACGTTACC
>JANYBY010000007.1 GCA_025360565.1 Bacteroidota bacterium | reverse complement strand
CAACAACAATTTTATTTGTGTGTGGCAGATAGTACCGGTCATGGAGTGCCGGGAGCCATTATGAGTTTATTAAATATTACTTCACTTGAAAAAGCCATTGAAACGTATACCGAACCTCATGATATATTAAACGTGACAAGGAAAATTATTATTGAACGTTTAAAAAAAGACGGTAGTCCCGAAGGTGGAAAGGATGGGATGGATTGCAGTTTATTGGTATTGGATTATTCTATTATTAAAAACAAAGGGCGACAAAAAAAATAATCTATGGCATTTAATCGGCGGACACTTAGGCAAAACGTAAACTGTGTACG
The DNA here is from genome assembly GCA_025360565.1 of Bacteroidota bacterium. GTDB lineage: Bacteria > Bacteroidota > Bacteroidia > B-17B0 > Aurantibacillaceae > Aurantibacillus. Next base: position 5,422 of record JANYBY010000007.1, on the reverse strand, counting down.
CAAACCGAACCGCTAACAGCGGTCTCGCTCCATTTTTTGCGTTTTAACGCTCAAATGTGTAAATTGGACAAGCAAAAAACGGCGCAAGGCCGCAAAACGTTAGTGGTAAATGGCGGGACAATCCTCCGAGACAGGCATTCCGGTTGACAAAAACGTTTCGGCAGACAGCAACTTACCGAAGACTATGTTTTAATCGTTGTATCTTTTATTCAAAAGTACGTTATACGTCTGTATGAAAATATTTTTACTATTTCTCTTATCTTATTTTTTTACAATTCCCCATAACTGTTTAGCACAAAATCTTGTGCTAAATCCAAGTTTTGAAGAGTTGGCGGGAGATCCAGGAAATGGTCATGTCCCTGTCAACTGTAGCAAAAACTGGTTTTGCTCTAATTTTTCTGGGACTGACTACTTTATTCAGATTAACGGAATAGGAGAAGGAGTTCCGAAAAACATGTATGGTATTCAAGCACCACACTCTGGAAAAGCTTATGCGGGGATTTGCATACACAGAGAATATATAGAATATATGGGAACCAAGCTTGCAAAACCACTGATAGCAGGGGAAACCTATCTTGTTGAATTTTATGTCAGTCGAGCTGAAAAATCGATCACTAGCGTAAAGGAATTTGGAATCCTATTTTCTGAAAAGCCTTACAAAACCCCCAACAAAAAAGGGTTTGCAGTACAGCCAAGTATTAAGTTTACTAATCCCAACGGCTTTAAAGAAGAAAAGCAATGGCTGAAATTATCTCAAACATATCTAGCGGAAGGATTTGAAGCTTTTTTAACGCTGGGACATTTTATTCATGATCATCCTGAAGGTGTTAGGCAATTTTCCCATTACTACATAGACGATGTTTCTATTACCCTTGTTGGTGACGATGAAAACACCGAAAGCAAAGATTCAATAGTCGTTACTACGCACTCCGAAAATATTGTTATTCCTGATTTCTCTCCAAAGACAAATGAAAGCACCACTTTGGAAAATGTTTTTTTTGCAACGAATAAAAGTGATCTGATGTCTGAATCATATCAGGAACTTGACAAGTTAACTCAATATTTGAAGCAGGAATTAGATACAAAAATCATTATTAATGGTCATACAGACAATATTGGTGAGGAAGTCAAAAATAAAATTCTATCCGAGGCAAGAGCCAAAGCTGTAGCTGAGTATCTTATCGGCAAAGGAATTGTTTCTTCTCGGATTAAGTACAATGGTTTCGGCAGCCAGCAACCTATTGCAACTAATGACGCAGAAGAGGGAAGACAAAAAAACAGACGGGTCGAATTCACAATTATCAAAAAGTAGGACCATATACTGTGTGCCGCCATCAACCACTAACACCGGCTATCCGCGACTTTTATTAATTTTAACCTTACTCTTCTTTAAAAGGATTTCTTGGTGTCCACTCTCCCGGCTGTAAAAAACCAATGAAGGGTTTTAAAATTAATTTTGAGATGGTGTTTTGGGGTTTGGTATAACAGATCAGGTCAACTGCCTTTGCACCAACCGTGGTTTTTATTTCGGCAGCGGTTCGGCCAAGATTTACTTTTGTTCTTCCGTTTTCAATGGCCGCGTTAATGTTGCAGTATAAAATATTTTGGTACAGATCGTATTCGTGATTCAAATCGTACTCAAAACCAATGTAATGCGCCTCTAGGCACTCGTCGTGCATTAAAAAATAACTGGTAAAAGCTGTCAACTTTCCGTTCAGGTAAAAGCCGGTGATAAAAAATTGGTTCGGAAAATATTTTTTTACTTCGCTGAAATAATTCTCAGGTAACTTCAACAATTTAAATTTTGCCTTTTCGTAAACCTCCTCGTACAATTTATAAATTTCGGTTTCGTGTAATTTAATTTCATCTAACAAAAAATGTTTTTGTTCTAAGCTCACCCCCGTTTTTAAAATAGATTTAGCCCTGTTGCGGTATTTTTTTGAGAACAATAAAATATAATCATTCAATGTTTTTATTCCTATCGGAATATCAACTACCAAATTAGGTTCCACAAAAAAATCGGTATAGCCTTCCTCTTTAAATAATTTTTCGGGGTTAAGTTTGTGCGTAAAATCTTTGAGCAATACAGCAGATATTGCCCCGCTAAGTTTTTCTTCTTTTCCGATCACTTCGGTAATTTCCAAAACCAATTGATGGGCCAATTCCGGCTTTATATTTTTGGCGAATAAAAAACCATACTCTCCGCTAACCAAATTATTTCCACACGTGAACAATCTCATCAACACTTCATCTTTGTTTGAGCCAATGTAATTTTCAAACAATTTTAAGCGGGTCGATTTTATGGTGTCCACTTGTTTGGTAAGCAGATCTCCAAATATCTCAGCCCTGAAATCTACCACCTGAAAATAAATAATGCCCACCGGTTTTTTTCCTGAATAAACTACCACGTAACGCGATTTTAAAAAACTGTTGGTGCATTTTTCGGTAAGCCTTAAATATTCTCTTTCCAAAAATATTGTTTCTCCTTTTGTAATCTGGTCCCAATCGGCGGCTATTACCATTTTGGCGTTCTCAAAAAGTGTAAAAGCAAAATCATTATTCAGCTTGCGCAGAGGTGAAAATCTTTTTTTTGTTGAAATGGGTTTGCAAAAAGTGAACATCTTTTAAAAGTACCAATTTTAAAATTTCCCAAGAAAATAAATTGCTAAAAAATTGTAAATTCACTAATAGGGCATATCCCTATTTTAAGTATATTTAAGTCTTAATTACATGAATTACAATTTCAGAAATAGTCCGGTTATTGATCAGGTTGGCATTGAAGAGCGTGTGGCCCGCTTTAACACACGAAGCATAAAAAAACAATCTAAATTGCAGGGACTACATTTGGCTTTGAACATGATAGATCTAACTACGTTGGAAGGAAAAGATACCGAAGGAAAAGTAAAACAAATGTGTACTAAAGCCATGCATTTGAGCAACGATATAAAAGATCTGCCAAGTGTGGCCGCAGTTTGTGTTTACCCTAATTACGTAAAAATTGCCAAGCAAACTTTAAAAGGAAGTAAGGTAAAAGTGGCTTCGGTTGCAACCGCTTTCCCGAGCGGTAATTCAACTTTGGAAATTAAAATCACAGATACAAAATTTGCAGTTGAAAATGGCGCCGATGAAATAGACATGGTAATTAGCCGCGGCGAATTTTTAAAAGGCAATTACAATTTTGTGTTTGATGAGATTGCAGCCATTAAACAAGCTTGTGGTAAGGCACGCTTAAAAGTTATTTTAGAAACCGGAGAGCTTTCTACCCTTGATAATGTGCGCCGGGCAAGTGATCTGGCAATTAGCGCGGGAGCAGATTTTATAAAAACATCTACCGGGAAAATTCAGCCTGCCGCAACAATGCCCGTAACACTGGTAATGCTTGAAGCTATAAAAGATCATTATTTAAAAACGAATATTATGATAGGGATGAAACCCGCCGGCGGAATTTCAACTGCAAAAAGCGCCTTGCAATATTTGGTAATGTTGTACGAAACCTTAGGGCCCAAATGGATGAGTAATGAATGGTTCCGCTTTGGAGCAAGCAGTTTAGCCAATGATATTTTACTGCAATTAGGCAAAGAACAGAAGGGGGTTTATTATAGTAAGGATTATATAAGTATTGACTAATTAAATGTATCGCTACGAATTACGAATCAATACGAATGTACAAATCTGGGTTTACAAGCATTTCGATTTGTAAACTCGTACAAATTTGTAATTCGTAGAAATAAAGTTGAAATAAATGACGAACGAAAAAGAATTTAACTGGGACTACGCTCCTGCCCCCGAAGCAAAAGATCATGCTAAAATAAAAAAGCAGTACGATCTGTTCATTAATGGTAAATGGGTAAAGCCCACCGGCAAAAAATATTTTGATACCATTAACCCCGCTACGGAAGAAAAATTAAGCGAGGTGGCTCTTGCCAATGAAAAAGATGTAGATCTTGCCGTTAGCGCCGCAAAAAACACATATGATAAAGTGTGGAAAAAAATGCCGGCGAAAGAGCGGGCAAAATATATTTTCCGCATTGCGCGTATGATGCAGGAACGTTCGCGCGAATTGGCGGTGATAGAAAGTTTAGATGGCGGAAAACCTATTCGTGAAAGCAAAGATTTTGATATTCCCACAGCGGCCAATCATTTTTTTTATTACGCGGGCTGGGCAGATAAATTAGATTATGCTTTTCCAAATCGAAAACCTAACAGTTTGGGGGTTGCCGCCCAAATTATTCCTTGGAACTTTCCTTTACTCATGGCGGCCTGGAAAATAGCGCCCGCACTGGCAACCGGCAATACCGTGGTTTTAAAACCGGCCGAATCAACTCCTTTAACCGCCCTTAAACTGGCAGAGATTGTTCAGGATTGTGATCTGCCCCCGGGCGTTGTAAATATCATTACAGGTTTCGGAAATACCGGCGCCGCAATGGTAAATCATCCTAACGTAAATAAAATAGCCTTCACCGGAAGCACTGATGTGGGAAAAATAATTCAGAAAGCGATAGCCGGAACAACTAAAAAAATAACTTTAGAACTTGGCGGAAAAGCCGCCAACATTGTGTTTAACGATGCGCCCATTAACCAAGCCGTTGAAGGAATAGTGAACGGCATCTTTTTTAACCAAGGCCATGTTTGTTGTGCGGGTTCAAGATTGTTTGTTCAAGAAGGTGTTGCCAATGAAGTGATCCAAAAATTAAAAGCAAGAATGGAAACCCTCATTGTTGGAGATCCATTGGATAAGAACACCGATATTGGCGCCATTAACAGCAAAGAGCAATTGCAAAAAATAAATGAGTATTTAAAAATTGGTGTTGAAGAAGGATTAGAATTGCATCAAAATTCTTGCTCCATTCCAACGAAAGGATTTTTCTGCAAACCAACATTATTTATCGGCGCCTCGCAAAGTAACCGTGTTGTTCAGGAAGAAATTTTTGGCCCGGTGTTAACCATTCAAACTTTCAGAACTATTGAAGAGGTGATCGAAAAGGCAAACAACATTCCTTATGGCTTAAGTGCCGGCGTATGGACAGACAAGGGTTCTAAAATTTTTAATCTTACTTCAAAATTGCGCGCCGGAGTAATTTGGGCAAATACTTATAATAAATTTGATCCCGCCTCTCCTTTTGGCGGTTATAAGGAAAGCGGATTTGGAAGGGAAGGAGGACTGCACGGATTATTGCCGTATTTAAAATTTCAGGATCATTAATTTTGAATTTTTTTAAGGCAATAAAAGAATTTCCTCCCAAACTCATTATTGGACTTACTATTGTTGTTGCCACCTGGGTAAATTTTAATATTACATTTTGGAACAGCACCAAAGTAATTGAGCACGATGTAGCTTTTTATTACAATTACCTTCCTTCGGGTTTTTATTACAAAGATCTTTCGCAAAATTTTTTAAAAGACACCGCAAATCAACAAATTG
>JANYBY010000430.1 GCA_025360565.1 Bacteroidota bacterium | reverse complement strand
CCACAAGATAATTTTAACCAGGTGTTTGTTTCGCCTTGCGGATTATTTTCGCTAAATGAGGAGCTTGATTATCAATATGCGTTTGTAAATATTGAAACCGCCAGAAAACTATTTAACGAACCGAACAAGATCAGCGAAATTGAGGTTGCGTGCGAACCCGGTAAACAAGAAATTACCCAAAAGAAACTAAAGGAGATCCTGGGAAGCGATTATTTTGTTAAGAACCGTTATGAAGCGAACAGTGTATTATTTAAATCGCTTGAAACCGAAAAACTTGCCACTTTTATTATACTCGCCTTTATTTTAATAATTGCCACCTTTAATATTATTGGGGCCTTAACCATGCTTATTATTGAAAAACGAAAAGATATTAAAACACTTTACAGCATGGGGGCTAATTTAAATTTGATTCGAAATATTTTTATGCGCGAAGGTTTTTTAATTACCTGCATTGGTACCATGATAGGCCTAGTATTGGGACTAACGGTTTGCTGGCTACAGATCCAATTTCATCTGGTAAAGAGCGAAGAATTCATCATCCCCTACTACCCGATTGAATTACGGATAAAAGATTTTGTCTGGGTGTTCGGGCTGATCATGATCATTGGCTTTTTCGCGGCTCTTTATCCTGTAAGGGTTTTTACAAAGATGGATCTGGTGCATTAATTCCAATTTCGTGTTGTTTATTCCGTGTTGCTAAACCCGAAATATCAAATAAAAAACACGAAACAATCACGATTCCCACCACTTTGCCTTAATACCCATATACACGCCATTCTCTCTTATTTCAATCGGATAAGTTGTTAACGCAAACGCCCCGCCGGATGTGGCTTTACCGGTTTTTAAATTAAACGAATAACGGTGTAATGGACAAACCACTTCGTTTTGTTTTGTGCAAAATCCCTTGCTTAAACTTGCACCGTTGTGCGGACATTTATCGTTGAACGCGAAAAGCCCTTCGGTGGTTCTTGTTACACAAATTTTTTCCCCTTTAAATTCAAAATTAATAAATGTGTTTGGCTGAAGGTATTCTTCGGCTTTATCTTCTTTTTCGAATATTTTGAACCAATGGAATGCCAAAGAGTATTGAGATTTGAGTATTGGGTATTGAGACTAAATATACAGATGTAAGGTCGAGTAGAGTCGAGACCCGAGATCCATCAAATAATATCACTCATCGTATAAATTCCTTTTTTATTATGTAAAAATTCGGCGGCAACTAACGCGCCAAGCGCAAAACCTTTTCGGTTGTGGGCCTTATGCATTATTTCAATATCATCTACCTCAGAATGGTATTTAATAATATGCGTGCCCGGCACTTCGCCTTCGCGAATATCTTTTATAAATAAGGTTTCTTTATCCGTTTTATTTATGCTCCAGTTATTTTTTCTTCCGAGTTTTACCAAAATTTGATTGGCCAATGTTATTGCGGTGCCGCTTGGCTTATCAAGTTTATGAATGTGGTGAACTTCTTCCATGCTCACATCGTAATCTTCGTACTTATTCATCATTTCTGCCAAATAAGAGTTTACTTTAAAAAACAAATTTACGCCCATGCTAAAATTAGTAGCGTGAAAAAGGCTTCCGTTCTTTTCCGAACACAATTTTGTGATCTCTTCAAAGTTTTCGTACCAGCCCGTAGTGCCTACCACCACCGGCAATTGCGCGTTAAAACATTTTTTAATATTTTCAATAACGGTATGCGGTGTGCTAAACTCAATTGCCACATCGGCTTTTTGATGATCACTTTCTGAAATATTATTTACATTGTTCTCATCTACTTTTAAAACAATAGTATGACCTCTTTTTAAAGCAATAGCTTCAATTTCTTTGCCCATTTTGCCGTAACCCAATAATGCTATGTTCATTTTATTTAAAATTTAATTTTAGTGAAAGGCCCGTATAACAAGTTCCACGGCTCATTGTTTGCCATGGATCAACGTTAATGCTCAGATCGTCGCTCACATCAAATGTTTTTAAATGCCCGTCAACGTTGGCATCAACAATGTTCAATAAATAAAATATGCCTACGCCAATAAATCCAAAATCACGAAATTTTTTATACTGTAATTTTAATTTTAAAAGATCG
>JANYBY010000407.1 GCA_025360565.1 Bacteroidota bacterium | reverse complement strand
TGCGCGTATTGTCCTATAAGCCCGGTAATATCGGCCTGATCACGGCCAGTTGTTTTTGTAGTTGTACTAAAAAGACTGTCTAATTTAGTTTCAAAATTTTTTGCGCCTCCATACAATGCAATTAATCCGTTTATATCCTGTGGTGCGTAAAAAGAATACTGCCAGCTGTTGCCTTCGGTATAATTATTGTTTACTTCTTTGGGATCAAAGGGAGAAAACCAATTACCGTTTTTTCGTGCCCGCATAAATCCGGTTTTTGCATCGAACACATTTTTATACGATTGTGCTTTTCTTATAAAGTAAGAATAGTCCTGGGTTTTATTTAGTTTTTTTGCTACTTGTGCAATGCACCAGTCATCATAAGCGTATTCAAGCGTGCGCGAAACACTTTCGGATTCATCTTCCATGCACAAATAATTTTTTTTGCAATAGGAAGGAATACCAAAGCCGGTATAACTTGCCGATGCTTTCATGCCTTCATAAAGGGATTGAAGATCCAAACCTTCTATTTCTTTTACCAGGGCATCGCTAATGATAGACGCCGCGTGATATCCGATCATACAATCGGTTTCGTTGCCGGATAATTCCCAAACAGGAAAACGTCCGCCTTGCTGATATTGCATTAAAAAAGTATTGATAAAATCTAAACTGCGTTTGCGTTCAATAATATTAAATAATGGATGCAGGGCTCTGTATGTATCCCAAAGTGAAAACACCGAATAATAATTAAAGCCATAAGCGGTATGAATTTGGTTGTCGCGCCCGCGGTATTGTTTATTTACATCTGAACTTATTGAAGGATGAATACAGCAATGGTAAAGCGCTGTATAAAATACCGAGAGTTTATCTTTATCAGAATCGGTGATGATAATTTTTTGGAGTTGTGTGTTCCATGTTGCTTCGGCGATTGAGCGGTATTTATCAAAATCCCAATCTTCCGCTTCAAAAGCAAGATTAGCTATTGCACCGTCGATACTCACAGATGAAATGGCTACTTTTACCAAGAGCGGTTTATTTTCTTTTACAGCGAAACCGAAAATTGCCGCGTTCGCCTTGTTATCGGTTTCATTTGGGGAAGTAATGATTTTTTTATCTTTACCGTATTGAATATTTTTTATTGGCTGAGAAAATTTCAGTACAAAATAACAATGCTGTGCTTTGGCCCAGGCCTCGCTGATCCTGAATCCCACAACGGTTACACTATCCAATACTTTTAAATTTCCATCAATTAATTTATCGCGGTGCAAAAGATCTAAAACAATACTTGCTTCTTTTGTTTGGGGAAAATAATAACGGTGAATGCCTACGCGGGGCGTAACTGTTAAGCCTACATCAATTTTTTCATCTTCCAAAAAAACTTCGTAGTAACCTGGGCTCGCTTTTTCCTTAGTGTGTTTAAATTTGGAAGAATAAATTTTATTATCAACCGAACCTTTGCCGGCCATGGGCATTATCATTATATCTCCCCAATCGCTGCAACCCGTACCGCTCAAGTGGGTGTGCGAAAAACCGTGGATAATAGAATCGGAATAATGATAACCGCTGCATCCGTCCCAGCTGTTATCAATTCGCGTATCCGGACTTAACTGCACCATGCCAAAAGGCAAAACCGCGCCCGGAAAGGTATGACCGTGGCCACCCGTGCCAATAAAGGGATTTACGTTTTGAATTAAGTTTTGAGCGGATAAGGAAAAGTGAAGGACAAATAGTATGGCAACAAAAATGGTTCTCACAAAATCAATTTACAAATTTACCTTCGCGCTTATTTCTTCTTTCATTTTTCTGATCTCGTTTTCATCGGCATTCGCGTCCTGTGTAATAATGGCGGAAGAATGAAATTCGAAACAGCCTGTGGCTTTAATTTTTTTAATGTTGTGTGAGCGAATATTTCCAACAGTAATGATCTTGATCTTTTGTCCGTATTTCTCTTGTAATTTTGTTAATCTTTCTAATCCGCCAACTGCTGTGGATGAGCCCCCGGAGGTAAGCACTTTATCAAAACCTAAGCCGATAATGGTTTCAACGGAAGCAAAAACATCTTCTGTGTAATCTACCGCCCGGTGAAATGTTACGGGCATGGGTCTTGCCAGGGCAAGTAATTCAGCGCAGGTTTTCACATCCACCTCTACGTTATGAGTTAGTACACCAAAAACCACGCCGTCTATTTTATTTTCTTTACAAAACAAAATGGTTCTTTTCATTTGTTCAATTTCGTTGGGCGAATAAATAAAATTACCCGCTCTTGGGCGAATAATAACATATACCGGAATACTGATATTTTTTCTTACATCTAAAATAAAAGCATCAGACGGAGTAATTCCTCCCGATTCGTAATACAAACAAAGTTCAAGCCTGTCGGCGCCCGCTTTTTGAGCGGTTAAACACGATTGCAAATTAAAGCAGGCAATTTCTAAACTATTCTTCATTTGTGTAATTTGCGTCTAAGATAAAAAACTTTTTGAGTCGAACAGTTTATTATTTATTTCGTTTGAATAAAGGGCGTAATTAAAGCCTTTTTGCAGGGCAAAAGCCCCATGTTCGCCTCTCTTATTAAGGGCCAAAAATCCAACCTGCACATCCTTATAATTAGGGTTTTTTGCAACAAGTCTTTCCACCGCTTTTTTGCAAGCTTCATTTGGGGATAAGCCTTGTCGCATAAATTCAACCACTAAATACGAACCGCAAATTCGTAATACAGTTTCGCCAACACCCGTTGCACAAGCGGCGCCCACCTCGTTATCAACATACATTCCGGCGCCAATAATGGGCGAGTCGCCCACGCGCCCGTGCATTTTGTATGCCAGCCCGCTTGTTGTGCATGAACCGGAAAGATTTCCGTTTGCATCAATCGCAATCATCCCAATGGTATCGTGATTTTCGATATTGATCATTGGTTTATACTCACTTTTTTTAAGCCACTCTTTATATTGTTTTTCAGCCTCAGGCGAAAGTGTTTTAGGTTCTAATTTAAAGCCATTATCCAAAGCAAATTTTTGTGCACCCGAGCCAACCATTAAAACGTGCTGTGTTTTTTCCATTATCATTCTCGCAACACAAACAGGATGTTTTATTCTTTGTAAAAAAGCAACGCCGGCGCATCTTCCTTTTTCGTCCATAATGCTGGCATCAAGGGTTACAAAGCCATCGCGGTCGGGTAAACCGCCAAGGCCTACGCTTAAATTGGTGAAATCATCTTCGGTAACCATTACGCCTTTTTCTACAGCGTCCAAAGCGGAACCACCGGCTGAAAGAACTTTCCAGGCGCCTTCGTTGGCTTGTACACCATGTTTCCAGGTTGAAAGGACCACAGGTTTTATTTGTTTTGAATTTAAGTTAGAAATGGTTTCGGTTGCTTTTGTTTTATTGAACGCGAATAATGATGCGCTCAATGCCGATAATTTTAAAAATTTTCTTCGTGTTGTCATGTTGTAATTTTTTTATCTGAATTGGTAGTCAATTCCCGCTAAAGCCTGTGTTAGCAGGGTAGGTGGGGCATCGGTAGCAACGGCCCTGCCTTCAATTTTGGGAGAAACCGGAGAAAATTCTGCCAAATAATCTTCCATCACCGTGTGTAAAAATATTCCTTGTTTAACCGGGTTATGCGTATTTAACATGCGACACAATACATTATCAGGATCACCTTCTCTTTCGCAAGCCACCATGCTATAGGTCTTTTCCGGATCAAGGGGTTCATCTTTTATGCAAACTTGCTGCACACGTTTCCCTTTTTCGTTACCAATGGTAAACGTTACCTGCATACCTTTAAACCGTACAAACCATCCGCCAAAACGTTTGGTGGCATCTTTCGAAAAAGCGTTCTCCAATTCTTTTTCCAGCCAGTTCAAAATTTGTTTTCCTTTAACGTCAGCCGTCTTCACTTCCGAATTTACCGGTAACATGCTCCATAAATAATCTCTTGTGATATCCGCGAGTCCGGTCTTAGGATCCGGAATTAACGG
>JANYBY010000382.1 GCA_025360565.1 Bacteroidota bacterium | reverse complement strand
CCTAATTACACTGTTTCTACTTCGTTTACCGTTACTGTAAACAAAGCGCCTCAGCCTGACTTACAATTAGAAAAAACTTCTGGCTGTCAGCCTTTGTGTTTAACTTACAACAGCAGAACTCAAAATGACGTTAATGTAATTACGTATGATTTTGGTAACGGTACAATTATGCAAGATGATAATTTCTCATATTGTTTAAATGAGCCGGGTACTTATAATCTTAGAATTCAAACAAGGGGTAAAAACGGTTGTACCGCAACTTATCCTACAGATGCTCCGATCGTAGTTTATCCAACTCCGCATTCTGACATGAGCTGGAATCCGGAACAACCTACTACTACAAACAACCACGTTACCTTTGAACCAACAAACCAATACGGCCCGGTTGTTAAGTATGCATGGCAGTTTCAGGGTGCTACCGGTACAGGTGGTTACGATACTTCGAGCTTAAGAAACCCAATGAGAATTTACAACGATATTGGTAAATACCCTGTAATGTTAATTGCTACAACCGATAAAGGTTGTTCTGATTCAACTTTTAAAGTATTAGAAATGCGTGATGAATTCACAGTATTTATTCCGAATACATTTACACCAAACGGCGATGGTTTAAATGATATCTTCAATGTAAAAGGCATTGGCCTTAAAACTGAAGGTTTCACAATGGAGATCTACGATCGTTGGGGTACTTTGATCTACAGCACTAAAGATGTTATGAAAGGTTGGGATGGCACCGCTAAAGGCATTTACTCAGAAAACGGTGTTTACGTTTACAAGGTAAAAGCAATTGGCGCTAACGGCGAAGGCAAAAAAGAATTCGTGGGACATGTGAACCTCTTAAAATAATTATTTTAAAATTTTCTTTAAATCCCGGTTCACAAAATGAACCGGGATTTTTTTTATACGCTTCTTAATAATCTTATCTTTAATCCAAATTTAAATCTTGTTTAACATGAGAATTTTAAAATACCTAAGCGTTGCGGTAACATTAATAACAGCCTTTTCCTGCTCGAATAACAGCGAGCAACACAAAATCACACATAACAAAAAACAAAACGCTAAAATAGCCTACTCATTGGTTCCTGATAGCATTTACAGAGCGGGTTCCATTACTAAAGCATTAGCAGTTGCTAATGAACGTCAAAAATCGGAAAGCCGAAAATTGTTTATGAATGGCTTGGATCTGCTGGTAAATAAAAATACTCCGGCAGCGAGTATTGAGTTTTTTAAAGAGGCCATTTATTATTATCCCGATGAAAAAAGTTACGCATATTTATTTCAATCCTATCTTAAAAATAACGAATTAGCTTTGGCCGACAGTATTAATAATTCGCTTGAAGGCAGAATGGATTATTCGGAAACAGGATTTAATCGTGCATTAATAGCCGCAGCAAAATCGGATGCCTCGGCATGTATCGGTGAATTAGAAGCGGCCATTCGCGGAGGTTTTGTGTTTAAAGATAGAATTACAGAAGAAAAATTATTTGATTTTTTAAAGGACAATCAATCTTTTCAATCCTTAATCTTATCTTCTTTTGGAAACGATGAAAAATTAACCCGAATTTTATTTGCATCATTTATCGAGAGTTATCCCGATATAGTTTTACCTTATGAGATGCCTAAGGATTCTTCCAAATCTTTTAGTTTTGATAAATACATCAGCTATGATTATTCCACTTTTATACCGGGAATGGAAGATACCCGTTTTTCACGCGATGTGTCGCAGGAATACATGTACGTTGGAAAATTTAAAACCGATAACGGTTATGGCTTCGTTTACAAATCATATCAAATGATGGCCGACACATTAAATCCGGTTACTACCAATATTGTTTCGTATGATACTTTAGGAAAAATAATTTCAAACGAAACCATCGGTTGCTTTTGTTCGCCATTGGAAAGTAAAGCATTTATAATAAATAAAGATCTTAGCATCGATGTAAGATCCTTTAAAACCGTGTGGGAATCTGATCCGTTAGAAAAAGGTTATGCCGGTAACAAAATAATTTCGACCGAAGAAACCGATAAGTCAACATTTATTTTTACAAAAGAAAATAAAATAGAAGGGGTTAAAAAAATCGAAGAAGTAGCCAGTTCAGGTAAGTAATAAGGGTGAATTTCTTTTCCTGAAAATAATAAATTCTGCAACTGCCAAATTTAGCAACCAGCTGAGCCAAGCTATTAGGGTGTATTCATCAAAAGCGTTTAAGTGCCAAAATTTTGGCAATATAAAAGCAAACAATCTTAAACTAATGGCCGAAAGAGTTAGCGCATAGCTCCGTATCATCCAGTTTCTATGCTCAGCAAAATTTTTTTGTTTAATTTTTTGTAAAGCCACAGCGGTAAAAAAGATCCACAAAAGGGAAAGAAGAACGAAACTTGTTTTTGAGGCAAGTGTTCCGTTCGCGTAAAACGACATGATAAATCCGGCGGGGCCCGCCAAAAATAAAACATCAATAACATAAATATATCCCATTAGCCTATGCCCTTTTTTTTGTTTAAGTAAAATATATTTTGAAAATTGCGTTAAGCCTGCAAGTAGCGCAAAAATGCTCAGAAAAACGTGAGTATAAAAAGCATAACGCCAGTGCTTAATGTGAATGATGTTTTGCTTAGTGAGTAAAAAATCAACGTCGATCTTAAACGAAAAGTAAGGAACAGATAAGCGCAACATAAGAACACAGAAAAAAACCAAAAGAAGAAATAAACATATATTGATCAGTTTAAACAAATTCATTAAACGCGGATTCCAATTATGCAAACGTCGTCAACTTGTTCAAGCTCCCCCTTCCATGCATCAAAAATCAATTCTAATTCTTCTTTTTGTTTATCAACGTGCGAAGTGTGGTTCTTTATCAATACATCCTGAAATGGCCTATATTTAAACTTTTTACCCTTTGGCCCTCCAAACTGATCGGCATACCCATCGGTAAATAAAAACAGCATTTCATTTTTTTGAAGCTCCACTTCATTGGTATTGAACGGTCGTTGTCGTTCTGAATTCCCTATTGGTTGTTTATCGGCATCAATTTCTATTATGCAATTGCCGGCCGTGTACCACAATGGATTATTTGCCCCGGCCCATTCTATACTTACATCTCTTTTTTTAGGGGAATTTTTAATATTGATCTTACATAAGCTAATATCCATTCCATCTTTTACCTCACTTGTACTTTCTGCAAAATTCTCAATCACCAGTTCACGCACTTTATCCAGCAGTTTTCCGGGATCAGTAATTCCAAATTCTTTTGCCGCCCGGTTCAAAGCGTTACTGCATACTACACTTACCATAGCGCCCGGAACGCCATGACCGGTGCAATCTCCCACGGCTATCAATATTGTTTCCGAATTTACCCAATACATCCAATAAAAATCTCCGCTAACAATATCCTTTGGCTTAAAAAGAACAAACGAATCAGGAAGTGCAAATTTCAACATTTCGGTTGAGGGTAAAAGTGCCAACTGAATTTTTTTGGCGTAATAAAAACTATCCAAAATTTCTTTATTTTTTATGGCAATCATTTTATTGGCCAATTTATTTTTTTTAAGTCCACGGTAAATTAAAAATGCCAAAGCACCTACCAATAAAAGTGAGACTAAAGAAATGATAGAGATATTGCGTTGAAGCGATGCCCTGCGCGCATTATTCTCCACTTCCTGCTGCAAATATTTTTGTTTAGCCTGGTATTCGAGCGAATCGGATAAATGTTTTTTATCAAATTCGTAATACAATTGTTTTTTAGTTACTTCCTGGCGGATCTCATCATTTACAATTGAATCTTTGGTGCGCATGTGTCTTTTGTGAAATATTACTGATTTTTTATAATCACCTGCCAAATCATAAACGTTTGCCAGATCGCGATAGGTTCGTTCCAATAAAAGCGGAGAGCGAATTTTTTCGGCCAATTTAAGCGCTTGTTCAAAAACCTCAACGGCCTTGGCTATTTTTTTTTCTTTAATATAAATATCACCTTCAACACACAAACAACCAACAATACTGTACGGATCATTAAAGTTTGTAAATATTTTAAGTGCTTTTTCGTTGTACTCTCTTGCTTTTTCTGCGTCGCCTTCCTCCAATTCGCAAGAGGCCAAATTCATATAATTATAGGCAAGGTTATTTTTGTTCTCGGCCGCTAAATTAATTTCGGCCGCTTTTAAATAATATTCTTTTGCTTGTTTACTATCACCGGAATTTTGAATGGCAGAACCAAGATTGTTGAACGATTGGCCAATAATTTTTTTATCGTTTGTTTTCACTGCCAGGTCAAGTGTTTTTTGAAAATAAACAATTGCCATTTTATAATCGAGCTGATCAAAATAAACGCCTGCAATATTACTGTAAATACGCATTTGCCCGGGTATATTATTCGTTGCTTCTAATAAAGGCTGGGCTTCCTGATAAAAATTTAGCGCTTTTTTAAAATCGCCAAGGCGCCCGCTATTCATACCCATGTATGTTTTACATTCTGCAATCTTATTTTTATCTCCCAGCTCTACGGTTGCAAGCAATATTTCTTCACACAATTCGTACGATAAACGGAATTCACTTTTTTTATAATGGAACAAAGCATTTTTAAGGGCAATAAAAACTTCACATGAACGGTTCTTTATTTTCGCATTCTTTTCTCCCGCTTCTATTAAACACTTCTGCGCATCCTCCATTTTGCCCTTATACATGTATTGATCTGCCAGGCGAACAAGGGTATTTATGTTGGCAGTATCGGTAGTTTTTTTAAGCTGAAGCAAAAGACTGTCGATTGTTGCTGAATAATTTTTCAGGTAACAGCAACTGAGAAGAAGCACAAAAACTAAATATGAATATCCTTTTTTTAGCATTAAATACTGCTTAAATATAAGTTTTTATTTTTTGTTTTAAGACTGCTTCCTACTAAATAATAGGTAAATTTACATTCTATATTTAAAACATTATGAGGTACATTTTTATTCTTACAGTTATTTTATTTGTTTCCTGTACTGATCCCGGTGCCAAAACAACCGAAAGTTTTACCGATACCACAGCGGTTGACGGAAAATCAACTGTTAATGCGAATTTTGACTATAAACTTTTCAAACAACTAAGCCTGCCCCTGAATATCGATACAAATTTTATTTTGAAGGTGGATACAAATGACAGAATATCGTATCGGCAAATACGCAGTCTTGGTACAAACTTTTTAAGATCGGAGCCATCCAACGGACTTTCGTACAATTTTAATCTTTTTTGCGAAATAGATTCGCTAAAAGAAGCGGGAAAATATAAAGAATACCTCGACAGTTTAACCATTGGCATGACCAAAAAATTGGTCATTTATAAGATCGGAGTTATTGATCTTAAGAACGACACAAAATTATTTCTCTGGGGTTCAACCAACAGCAGTTACGAAGCCTGCCCGTTTTTTTCGGGCACTTATATTTTGGCAACTTTTGTTAATACAAAAAAAGAAAATACGCATTTTTTATTGGCTGCCTTTATTAGCAGCGGTGATCCTCCCTCCATGAGCAATGTGCAAATTACCGCAAAAATAAATACCGATGGCACTATTGAAATGATGAGCAAAATGGTGGGCGATGATTTGGATACACCGGGCGAAGAAACAACAACGCAAAAGTTTAATTTGAAATTGGATGGAGATCATATTGGCGTGAGAGAATCAAAGGCCGAGGTAAAGAATACTGAAAAACCAAAACAGTAATATTAGTTAAACAACTTTAAAATTGCTTCGCTTTCCTTTTCCATCTCTTCTTTTTTTATCCAATGGATCTTAACTCCTTCCTTTTCCATTTTACGGAACCAGGTCATTTGCCGTTTTGAAAACTGAAAAATAGCGGTTTCAAGTTGTTGATACAATTCTAATTTCGAGATCCTATTTTGCAGAAAAAAGGAAACAAATTTATATTCCAAACCTAAAAACACAAGTCGCTCATGGCTGATTCCCTTATCCAGCAATACTTTCACCTCTTCTATTAATCCATTATTTATTCTGGCTGTTAATCTTTCTGAAATTGCTTTTTTTCTTTCTTCCACGTTCACATTTATACCGATATAATAGGGACGAAATATTTTTTCTTTCTCCGTTACAATTTTATCCGGATTTTGATTTAAAAATTCGGCCACCTCAATGGCGCGTACTATTCTCTTTTTTGAATCATTATCAACATGCGCTGTTAATTTAGAAGGAAATTTTTTTAAACGTAAAATTAATTCTTCTTTCGAAAGTGTCTCCAATTCTTTTCGCAATTCAGCATCTTCTTTAATTTGCGTGTAACTAAAATCCTTTCTTAAAGAATCTAAATAAAGCCCGGTTCCGCCACAAATAATGGGTAATTTTTTTTTAGCACAGATCAACCCAAACGCGTTTTCGGAAGCCTGAATAAATTGGTGCAAATAAAATTGCTCGTGCACATCGCAAATATCAATTATGTGATAATTTATTTTTACACCTTTCACAATATACTCTTCAAGATCTTTTCCGGTGCCGATATTTAGATGGGAATATACCTGCCTTGAATCCGCGCTGATGATCTCTCCGTTTAACGCATGCGCTAAACTGCAGGCCAGTCGGGTTTTTCCGCTTGCGGTAGGGCCCAAAACAACTATGCAATTATAATTACTCATTTGGGGTATAAACCAATTTTATGTTTCCCGAATTATGACCAAGGTAAAAAACCCCCTCGTCAAATTTTTGAGGTTTGGTTTTTACCGAGATCCTTTCATAGGTTTTTCTGTTTACCAAAAAATAATTTGGTTCTGTTTCGCCCAATTTTACAAATCCCGCTTTTATAAATGAATCTCCCAAAGAAAATTGTTTGTCAACATAAGTCATAACATCTCCCGCCTTTTTTTCTCTGCAAAAATTCTTCACCAGTTTAGTTAAACCGCCCGTAACTGTAATACCTTCTTTACAGCAAAAGCGGATCAATTCAAACGAACGCTTATTTTCAGGCAAACGGTTCATTTTTCTTCCTTTCGAAAAAGAAGCAAGCGCCAATAATTCATCCTTATAAAATAATCCCAAATTATAAGCGCTTTGGGTCGAATTCATAATATGGTATTTCTCAAGAAATTGCTCGGCTTCTTTTCTTTCTACTTTTTTTACTTCACAATTTCGGGCGAAAACTGTTTTATTTAAATTTAATTTTGAAAGAATAATGTTGCCAATTTTTTCCGGCATGGTAACAATCAAATCAAATGGAATACCCCTTTTTTCGCTATTTGTAATTGCAAATTTGAGTGTTTTATTTTTGGCCGAACAAACAATTCCGTCATTCTCCAAACGAACTTTTATTTTCTTTAATATGAGAAGCGCTTTAAATTGCAGTAAATATTTATTGTTTGCCGTCGACATCTATTTTACAAAATAAAAAATCCATCTGCTTTTTTGAACAGATGGATCCAATTCAAAATTTTATATTAAGCATTTACAGATTTCAATGCCTTATCCACACAAGCCGAAATTTTATTGGCTAATTCAGTCATTTGCGCTTCTGTCCAGGTACAGCGAATGCCGAAAGAGATCAATCTTCCGATCACTTCCTGACTTTTTGGTAATTGCATTTTGTTATAATCCTGCGGCTTTTCTAAAACCTGAATGGGCAATTTAGAAACAGTGCTTAAATTTTTAAGATGAGCCCATTGATTAATAAAGTGGTAATTGTTTAAGAACCAATAATCAAATCCCGCAACACCCGACGCGTTAAACTCATCCACCACCCGCTGGGCAGAATTTGTATCGGGTAAAAATATATTTAAAAAAGTGGCAGAGTCTCCGGCTTCATCGCCTAATTTTGCGAAAGAGATATTTTTATTTTTTGATAATATATTTTGTAGAAATTTTTTATTGTGCCTGTTTTTTTCTTTTATGCCCGGCACTCTTCTGGTTTGCGCTAACCCAATGGCAGCGTGTAATTCAGAGATGCGGTAATTAAATCCTAAATACGGATGGTCTTCCATACCGCGTTTAGCGCCAACGTGATTATGGCCGTGATCGCTGTAAACATCGGCTTTTTTGTAGGTTTCTTCGTCGTTTGTAACTAAAACGCCACCTTCACCCGCGGTTGCAATTTTAAAAAAATCGAACGAATAACTTCCTGCCTTACCAAATAAACCGGTGTAAGTGCCTTTATACGATGAGGCAAAAGCTTGACCGGCGTCTTCAACCAAAATTAAATTGTGTTTTTTTACAACTGCCATAATACTGTCCATCTCGGCATTACCGCCGCACATGTGCACCAGGCAAACGCCTTTTGTTTTGGGTGTAATGGCTTTTTCAATTCCCTGAGCGCTTAAACAAAGAGTTTCATCGATTTCGGCAAACACAGGTAAGGCGCCAATAAATAAAACCGCCTCAACACTTGCAATAAATGTAAATGGCGTTACAATAACTTCGTCGCCAGCGCCAATACCGCTGGCGGCAAGGGCTGCAGCAATAGCCGTTGAACCGCTACTCATTGCATGCGCGTATTTAGCACCGGTAATTTTTTTTACTTCTGCTTCAAAATCTTTTGCTTTCCAATGGTTATTACGCAGCGCATCGTGACCATAACGGAATAAAATTCCGGTTTCCATTACATCGTTAATTTCTTTGCGCTCCTCTGCGCCAAATAATTCTGTTCCCGGCATTGTTTTTTTTTTGTTAATGTAAAGGTAATAAAATTTCTTCTACCTTAATTATTTGGGCGTGTCCCTCTAAAGAAGAAATGCGCGCGTTTTTCCACTTAGCATTTCTTCTTCATCGGGTCGGGCTGTCGCTACTCGCCGGGCCGGGTTCCGCCCCGAGGCTCCGTTTCACTTCGCTCGCGGCTTCACCCGTCCGGGCTCAAACAGGCCGCTCCATCCCTCACGCGACAACCCGCATGGCATTTCAGAAATTCAATTAGTGCCGATCAAAAAAATTAATTCGCGTAATAATAAAAATTATCTTCTGAGTCTAAAATACCAAAGTTAACAGATACCATTTTATTGTTCTCAAAATAACAATCTAATCCGGCCGCATCAAAACTCAGTCTTTTTTCTCCCCATTCGTGGGTTTCGGTATCGTTTAATTTAAAGCCGTTACTGAGCATTAATTCGGTTAATTCTTTTTCTTTTAATGCGAAGATCTTTTGACCGAATAAGAGACTTTCTTTATTATCAATTTCGGCGCTACAGAATGTTTTATTTTTGTTATTATCAAAAAAGAGGGAAAATCCATGGTCCCAATAATGAAAAACCAAAGAAGAAGTGTTTAAGATCTCGTCGCTTAGCGTTTGAATTTCTTCCGGTTCACCAAAAATTTTCTTCACATTCTCTTGGGTTTCGCCAAAAGTAATGGCACAAAAGCCTTTTAAAAGTTTTATTTCGGGTATTATCGGCATTTCCGTTAAATATAGAAAAATGTTGAGAAATAAAGGGAATTAAAGCTTTTAAAGTATTGTAAAAAATTATTTTGGATGTCGCCAAAATGCTACTATATTTGCACTCCTTTAAAGGATATTTTAGAGGGTCTTACAGGGTAAAAGCGTTTTTACAGGGTAAGAGATGATTCCGTAGCTCAGCTGGTAGAGCATTACACTTTTAATGTAGGGGTCCTGGGTTCGAATCCCAGCGGGATCACAGCAAATGCGTAAAAATCCTCGGAAGACAAGACTCTCCGAGGGTTTTTTATTTTTGGGAGTCGATTGGGGAGTCGGCTGACTGCACAAAGAACCCATCTGAACATATCTAAATATACCCCTACACCAATTCTTAACCGTTTGTAAGCGCTTGTCAGAAAATTTGAACTAACGGTGTCGCCACACTGTTTACATGCGCTTAAAATCCAGCTAACGGTCTGGCTGCAGAGGTTTGAGACGTTTTTAAATTTATTCATCAACCGTTTTTTCAGATTTCTCCAGTCAAAAGTAAAATTATATTGCAGTCCGATTCTCATTTTACCC
>JANYBY010000339.1 GCA_025360565.1 Bacteroidota bacterium | reverse complement strand
TTCTAATTCTTTTTCTTTCGCTAATTTTTCTGCTGCTGCTTTTTCCTGCGCGGCTTTCTCGGCCGCAGCCTTTTCTGCCGCTGCTTTATCCGCTGCTGCTTTGTCTGCAACTGCTTTGGCTTCTAATTCTTTTTCTTTCGCTAATTTTTCTGCTGCTGCTTTTTCCTGCGCGGCTTTCTCGGCCGCTGCCTTGTCTGCCGCTGCCTTATCCGCTGCTGCTTTGTCTGCAGCCGCTTTTTCTGCTGCTGCTTTTTCTTTTGCTAATTTTTCTGCTGCTGCTTTATCTGCTGCTGCTTTGTCTGCGGCCGCTTTTGCCGCGGCTTCATCGGTTGCTTTTTTGGCGGCATCATCTTTATCTTTTTTGCATTTATCAGCGGCTGCTAATTTATCTTTTGCTGATTGTTCGTCAGGTAAAAGCCCTAGAGCTTTTTCGTAATTTAATTTCGCATTGTCACAATCTGCTTTTGCAAGTGCTCCATCACCGGTTTTTATAGAGGCATTATACTTATCCATTATAATTTTTTCCTGTTCCTTTACTTTAATAAGCGAACCTAACATCTGATTTGTATAAGCCTCTTCATCCGAAAAATTTTTCTTTGAAGTATTATAGGAAATACGGGCAAGGGGCTGGTTAAGAATCGAATAATCTACTCCTTTGATCGGTTTAGACATGGTAACGCCTTCTATCTTCATTCCCAATTTAGAATTATCCGTATTTTTATCTTCCGGAACGCCTATGGTTGACACCTGAAATTTTTTAGGATTGCAACCCGGGTAAGAAACGGTAACTATATAGTCGCCATTAGCTGGAATATTTAAAACAAAATCGCCATTGCCACCGCTTTGAATGGTTGTAACAACGCTTCCTCCTTTGGTTAAAGTGATAGTAGCACCACTCAAGCCCTTATCATCTTTTTCAACCACGCTGGTTAATTTCATTGTCCAATCCTGAGCTCGTAATCCGGAAAGGGTCAGAAGGGAAAAAACAAGAACGAAACTAAAATTTTTCATTTATTTTGTAGTTAAAACTTTTTCTATTAGGGCTAATCTGTTCATGGCATGAACATCATTTGGTTTTATTTTTAGAGCTTCTTCGTATTGTACTTTTGCTTCTTTATAGCGTTTAGTTTTAAAATAATCATCGGCTTTTAAAATATATTCCTTGTATTTATTTCCGCCTATTACCTGAGGGATCCTGTGGTCAGAATTTCCTTTGTCCATTTGTCCTTCTCCGTCTTTATGTTTTGTTTCGTAAGCAAACTTTTTTTTCTCGGCTTCATCCGCTTCTCTTTTTTTTCGTTTCGCCTCACTTTTTTCGTAATCAGCTTTTTCCGCGGCCAGATCTTCTTCTTTTGACCTTGCCATACCCTCTTTTTGTTTTTTAGCAATTTCTTTCGCTTCTTTTTCTTTTGCTTTACGTTTGTTGTTAGCTTCTATATCGTCGGGATCAACAGGTTTAGACGCTTTAGCCGTTATTACTTTTCCATCATTCGCTTTTTCTTTTTCAGCTCTTGCGGCTTTTTGAGCTGCGAGTTTTTCGGCCAACGCTTTTTCTTTCTCTGTTTTAGCATTTGCAGTTTTTTCTTTATTCGCTTTTTCAGATTCGGCTCTCGCTAATTTATCCGCCTCTGCTTTTTCCTTAGCAGCTTTATCTGCCTCTGCTTTATTACCTGCTGCTTTTTCTTTTGCTAATTTGTCGGCCTCAGCCTTATCCGCGGCTGCCTTATCGGCCGCTACCTTATCTGCAGCAGCTTTTTCTCCTGCTTTTTTTGCAGCCTCTTCCATTTCTTTTAAACATAATCCAACTTTAGCTAATTGTACTACAGGATATTCTTCGCCGGGGATCAAAGCAATGGCTTCTCCATAAAGCCGTTTTGCAAGGGGACAATCAGGTTTTGCCAAAGCCGCGTCACCTGCACGGTTCGTGGAACAAAATTTTTCGATCAATATATTTTCATTTGAGGCAATTTTTGAAACAATATCCATTCCTCCATTTGTAACTACATCGTCGTTATCAAATTTTCTGCCTTTTGAAAAATACTGAACTTTAACCAACGTTTTTTGAAGGCCTGAATAATCTATGCCCGGAAAAGGTTTTGCCATTACAAATCCGCCAATACTAAAAGTGGGATCAAAATTATCTTTTGCAACTTCTTCGGGAACACCCAAAGTAGAAATGAAAAATTTCTTGGTATTACATCCGGCATAAGAAACCTCTAAAACGAATTCACCGTTTGAGGGCACAAGCACAGTAAAATCGCCGTTTGCATCGCTGCTCATTTGAGTAACCAAGGTTGTGCCCTTAAATAATTTAATGCTTGCGCTTAATCCTTTTTCTTCTTTGTCAGCTTTAGTGGTCAGTTTCCAAGTACGGAGTTCAACGTTACTGCTTAATTTCAATGTCCAATCTTGGGCAAAAAAATTTAAAGTGAATAATGCCGAAAAGGCAAACAATATCAATTTTTTCAGTGTCATATCTTAATTTATTTTAGCCTATTCGGCGCATTTTGCTTCACAATCTTTTAATTTTGCTTTTAAAGCCGCGTCGTCTGATTTAATTTTTAAAGCTTCAGCATATTGCGCTTTTGCTTCTTTATACCTTTGTTTCTTATAAAAATTATCACCTTTGGTTATACAGATCTTATAACGGTCGACATCGAGCAGGGGAGCTATTGTATTGGCTGTGACATTATTTTTTACAGTTAGTTTTGATTGATTAGCATTGCCGGTGTTGGTTAATTGCGTATCCTGAGTTTTATCTTCCGGCTGTTTGGTTTTTATTTCCTTTGTGGTTCCTTGTCCGGTTTTTTTAAACGACGCATTATTTTTATCTTGTTTTTCTTTAATGGCCTTTTCATTCGCTATTTTTGCCGCTTGAGCCTGTGTTGATGTTGTTTCGGCAGCGGCTTCCTGTATCGCTTTTTTGCCATCGAGACAATCTTCAGCTCTTTTTAATTGTTCTGTAGGGTATTTTTCATTGGGCATTAAACTTCTTGCTTTAGAATAACAATCTTTGGCGAGTTGACATTTTTTTTTGTGTAAGGCATCATCTCCCGATTTATTGAGACCGCAAAATTTATCAATAATAAAATTTTCCTGAACATTGATTTTCGAAATAATATTTAGTCCTTTATTCGTAACGGTTTCATCCTTATCAAAATTTTGCCCGCCCGTTTTGTACTCAACTCTAACCAGCGCTTCATTTAATCCAACATAATCAACTCCCGTAATTGGTTCAGATAACACAAAACCCCCAATAATTACGGTTGGTTTATAATTGTCTTTTCCAACCGCATCGGGTACTCCGGCAGTAGAAACGGAAAATTTTTTAGAATTACAACCTGCAAAAGCAACGGTTAAAATAAATTCGCCTTGCGCAGGTATGTCAATAGAAAAATTGCCTTTTTCATCGCTATTAGTTTGGTTTAATTTGGTTTCGCCTTTGTAAAGGATAATGGTAGCACCTCCCAGAGGTTTTTCGCTTTTATCTACCCTGTTCGTTAAGGTCCATTTACGCAATTCAATATTGCTGCTTAACCGTAAAGTCCATTCTTGCCCGTTTGAAACGCTGCAGAATAGAAGAGTAGAAAGTATGAGGATGGTTTTAAACATGAATTTATTATTATTTAAATGTAGGTAAAATTATATTAAAACCGGACAGAAATTTTTAACGAAAATTCGGGGTGATTTTAAAGATTTTTAAGAAATTTAATCGTTTTTTCAATCACCAATTTTGCATTGGCAGGAAAAATGTTACTTGTAAACGGATGTTTGGCCTCAAATGTGTGGCCGGCGCCTTCTATTAAAAATAATTGGGAGTGCTTACAGCTTTTATGCAGTTCTATGGCGTCGTTAGGCGATACGGCTTCATCATTTGTACCATGTATAATTAAGAAAGGAATATTTAAAAGGGACGATGTTTTTAAAATGTTTAAGCGCTTTTTATTTTGTAAAATAGTTTCGTAAAATTGATAATACAAAGGCATTTGCTGTTTGGTGCGGGCATTAAAAGTATGCACAACACCGGTTTCTTTCCAATCGGTAATAGTGCTTTGCTTGTTACGATTAACAATATCGCTTACCGAAGCCCATGTAACGAGCTTTTTTACACGCGGATCCTCACCGGCTTTTAAAACGGAGATGCCGCCACCACGGCTGTGACCAATAAGGTAAATTTTCGAAGGCGCTGTTTCTTTTTTAAAAGGTTCGTAGCCTAAGGTCCAATCAATTACTTTTTCAAGATCGTTCAATTCTATTTCATAATTATTTTCACCAAAAGCGTCAAGGTCATCAAACTCTAAAGGATTTGCGGGTGTTGTTCCGTTATATGAAAAATTAAATTTTACAAAAACAAAACCTGATTCGGCAAAGAGATTAGCCATTAAATTAAAATGACCCCAATCTTTAAACCCCTTAAAGCCATGCGAAAAAATAACGATTGGTTTTGGTTTTTGATCTTCAAAATAAAATGTATCAAGTAAAATAGGCCGGTGTTTTGAACCCTCGATACTTAAATTTTTTATGATCTTTAGCATGCACTAAGGTAATACAAAAAATAACTATGAAATAACCGAATAAGAAACAAGAAAAATACAAGGGTAATGGAAATAAAATTTAACTTTACCCAAACTGATTTTTTTGATCTGCTTTAATAACCAAAATGAATTTTATCCCTAAAATAATTCACGGCTTAATTGATTATATATTATCCCTATTGCTAATCGCGTTACCTTTTTATTTTAACCTAAGTTATAACCCCGCACAGGGAAAGGTTACAATAATTGCGGGATGTATAATTATTGTTTGTAGTTTACTTACTAATTACAAACTTGGCCCCGTTAAGTTAATTCCTTTTAAAATTCATTTAGTAATAGATGTTTTAACTGGCCTTTTTTTGGCCGTTTCACCATGGTTATTTCAATTTTCCGAGAATTTTTATTTTCCGCATGTTTTTTTTGGCGGACTTATTGCCATTCTTGCGCTTTTAACGGATAAGGTCAATAATCAGCAGTATTTCTGATCAGGTTAAAGAATCCTAAAAAATTGTAATTTATACACCTATTCAAAATATAATTTAACTTTACCTGTAAAAGTTATTTAGTCGGGGCAGAATTTAGCGATGAGTTTTAAATTAAAAAAAATAATTCTTTTATTTAAACGCATTGGGTTTTACATGCCGTTTACGTTGTATTTTTTGATTTTTGCTTCAGCAGGAGTGTTCGCATATCAATGGCTGAAGAGCAAAGCAAGCGTTCCGGATTCGGCTTATAAAGATATTTTTTCTTTGTTGTTTTTAGTGGTTATTTGGTTCAGTGTTATTATTCTTTGTTTTGCGTTGCTTTCTGTTTTAATTTCGTTTTTTTATTTTAAATGGAAGCAAAAAAAGCACGGAATTGATTTTCGAATTTCTGTTCCCCCTTCGGGAAATACTCCGCAATCAAAACAAATCATTTCTATTTATATCCATCCTATTTTAAAACCTTTGTTGGGGTTTATTAAATTGCGTGTGAATTATGACCAAACAAAATTCTCCGAAAAATTTCATCTTGTAAAACTATCCAAAAAAAAAATATTCAGTACAACTTTACAGGGTGTTTATAACTGGCAACTACCCGAAATAAAGGAATATAAAGTTGAAAAAGCCATTATTTATTTTGAAGATTTTTTTCAGTTCTTTTCTTTGGCCTTGCAAATAAACGCCTCAAGCGCTTTTTATACGCAGCCAAAAGAAGAGGCTACGGAAACTGTGAAAACTTTTCCGAGAAAAACGGAAGATACCGCTACCCGAATAGAAGAATTAAGAAAAGTAGAAGGGGAATACATTAATTATAAAAATTTTGAGAGCAACGATGATGTTCGGCGAATTGTTTGGAAAATTTACGCAAAAAATAAAGAGCTGGTAGTAAGGATTCCCGAAATACTTGACCCATACGCATCTCATATTTATTTTTACGCATCTTTTTTTTCGGGAACAGATATAAGAGGAAGTGAAGTAATAGAGATCCCGTTTTTAAACTATTACAAAACCATTTGCTGGTCGGTTTACAAACAGCTTTCGCAAAAAGGATTTGAAGTTAGGTTCATTGCTGACCAGGAAATTCCACAGAGCAATAGCTCAACGGGCGAAGAACAAATTAAATATGCCATCAGCGTTAGTAACTGGCAAAACCAAAAGTCAATAAAAGATTATATAAGACCTAAAGATGCCGCTGTTGTATTAATCTCCTCATTAAGCGATCGGGATGAAGTAAAAGACCTTATGGAAAAATACGGTAACGACATTTCGTTTTTATTTGTGCCGTTAACCGAAAGTTTAAACAAGCAACATGTTGGCGATTGGATAAAATGGTTTTTTATTCAGCAGGAAAAAGATGCCACCTCGGTTTATAAAACAAACTGGAGCTTATCTTTACTAAAACGAAAAATTGAAGAGAACGAAGAGCAATTGCAAAAATTAATGAAACAATATCAAAAGTCGGCTGTAATGCACAAAGGCATTTAATAAATGGGGATTGGTAAAATAAATAGTTTTAAAAAAGTACTGGCTCAGTTGATCTTGCTGGCGCTACCAACCGCTGTTTTTATTTTCTATTTGTTATGGAGGCTCAACAGTTATTATTCCATTTTACAGAACGATTATTTTAATCAGGGCGTTTATTTTGCATCGGGAATGAGTATTGCCATTGCGTTTTATGCTTACCGTTTCCGATTTTTTACAACAGCGGGGGTTGTTTTTCTGCTTTGCTTCATCGTTTACAAATACCTGGGCAGTATTACCGTTGGTGAGTTTGACGCGTTCTATTTTTCAATCCAGTTTCTCATATTCGCAATTTTGTTTTCGGCCGGGTGGCTGGTGGGTTATGGATTTGGCCGCTCTAAATATTTCACCATTTCCTGGAGTGTTCTTTTATTGGTAAGTCAAATTGTTGTAGTAAGTAAAACAACCGAAATAAGAGCCGATGTGCTTATTAACGCGTTTGTACCTGTTTTAGCTTATGCCTTCTACATTATTTATAGCGCCGAACTCATCCGGAACATGAATGAGGATGAAACACGATTTTCATTTTTTATTTTTAAACGCATTGGAGGTTTTGCGGTGTTGCTGCTCGTATTGTTTTTAATACTCTTTTCTCTTTTCGGAGGAAATTTTAAAGCCATAGAAAAAGAGTGGGGAGGCTCAAAAGCGCAACAAGGTAAGGGCGACGACAACAGTGAAGCCATGACCAAAAAGGATAAGGATGGTTTTGTGAGTAATAAAGATCAGACAAAACTTTCGGGTTCGCTCAGTAAGGATAAACAATTGATCTTTGTAGCTAAGCTTGATAATTTTTTTACGGATGGCGTTACACCTAACCCGCTTTATTTTACCTCTACTTATTATACGCGCTTTGATACATCCACGCAAACATTTGAGATCGATCCAAAAATGCCGTATAACGATCTTTACGAACCTGATCCTTCAAAAATTCCATTGTATTTTGCTAAAGCGGATTCTAACATTATCAAAAATAGTTTATCAACCAAAAACAGAAAAGTAGTAAGTACGGAAATTTACAATGTATACCTCTCTCCATCAGAATACCTCGCGCCATCTACAGCGTTTTATTGTCAGCCCATTTCTGTTCCAAAAGAATATAAAGATCAATACAGAAGTGCCTATCGTGCAAAAATGTGGGTGAGTGACCTGAACAGCGCTTATTTTATTTACAACCCGGCCGGAAACTGGCAATTGGCAAAGTTTCAGGAGGATCGTTTCAATTTACTGAGGGAAATTAAAAAAATAAATGGCCCCGATAAAAATTTTATGGATTACTATACTTTCATGCCAAAAGATGAAGAGTATAAAAAGATCTCAGCTCTCACAAAAAAAATAACCGAAAATGCTTCGGCGCCAATTGATAAGATAATCGCCATACGGGATTACTTTTTAAGTAAAGATGAATTTAATCAGCCATTATTTAAATATTCTGACAACCCCGGCGTTCCGGGTCTGCCAAGCGCCAACAAGCTAACATATTTTTTGTTGGAGAACCGAAAAGGATATTGCGCCTATTTTGCAGGGGCTACTTTATTTATGCTGCGTTCGCTTGGAATTCCTTCAAGAGTAGTTGCGGGTTTTTCAACCACCGATAGAAGTAATAAAAATCCGGGTTGGTATTGGTTTTATCAGGATCAGGCACATGCATGGGTGCAGGTTTATTTTCAAGGATATGGCTGGATAGATTTTGATACCACCGTACCTGATGTAAATACGCAGCAAGCGCCGCAGCCTGATGGAACGCCACCTCCAGCCATACCGGTAACTTATTTGGTGGCGGATGGGGAAGTTGAAAGTGTGGATACGGTAACAAAACAAATTAAAATGAGCGTTAACAAATTATTGTATCACGATAAGGATTATACTTCCAAAGAAAAGAAAGATCTTTTAATGGATGTGTCGATGGCGGTTATTAAAACAGATACGGGTGAAGTGAAATTAAATGTGGTTAAAAAGGGCATGCATATTACCGCGGTTTCTTATGCCGAAGTTTTAAAAAATATTTTGGCAGAAAAAAATGACGGACTTGCCGCGATCATTGATAAGCTTCCAAAGCCCGTTCCAATTGACGAGATAAAATTATTTGCGAAAGAAGAAATAAAAAAATTAATGGATAAGAAACAAAAACCCAAAGAGGTGATTGATTGGGTAAAAATTTTATGGATCCTTTTATTTGCCCTTTGTGCCGCTGTTGTTTTGGTGTTTTTTGGTCCGTGGATAATATGGCTTTATTTTAATGCGAAGGCCAAGGCTGAAGGGCCATCAAAAGCTTATAACCGCTATCGTGCGGCGCTTTACTATTTAAATCAGTTGGGTTATGCAAAAAATGAAATGGGTCCGAATGATTATGGAAATTATATTGATGCACAGTTTGGCACACGATTTAATTTATTTGGCAATACGTATCAAAAATTAAAATACAGTACATTGCAATTAACCGAAAGCGAACAAAAAACCGTGAACGAATTTTATTCGCCGTTCATTAAACAGGTAAAAAGCAAAGTGCCGTTCAAAACAAGGGTGACAAGATTTTTTAATATTTATAATACGATCAATTATTTTTCAAAACCTAAAACCGAGTAAAATGGAAGAACAACATGTACAAATAGAACAGGCCCTGGGCAATATTCAAAAACTAACCGATAATATTGAAACTGTTATTCGCGGCAAACGAAAACAGATTCAATTTGTTTTAACCGCATTATTGGCAAAAGGCCATATTTTGATGGAGGACAATCCGGGCACCGGAAAAACCGTGATGGCAAAAACCCTTGCGAAAAGTATTTCGGGAGAGAAGGCAGGCGCCGCCAATTTTAAGCGCATTCAGTTTACACCCGATCTGTTGCCAATGGACCTGATCGGTTCGCATATTTTTGACGATGTAAAAAAGGAATTCGTTTTTAAAAAAGGACCTTTATTTTGTAATTTATTATTGGCCGACGAAATTAACCGCGCCTCGCCAAAGGTTCAGTCTGCTTTGTTAGAGTGTATGGCCGAAAACCAAATTACCATGGGCGAAACAACTTATCCGCTTGAGAAATTATTTTTTACGATTGCTACACAAAATCCTGTGGAGATGGAGGGCACTTATCCCTTGCCGGCTGCACAGCTAGATCGTTTTTATATAAAAATATATTTTGGTTACGTGGATGAGGCTACCGAATTAAATATTTACAAAGATTATTTAGGGATCCAAAATAACTTAAACGATATTAAACAGGTGTTAAGTATGCAGGAAGTTTTGTTTTTACAAAACGAAACCGAAAAAGTATTTATTCATGAAGAGATCATCCGCAGTGTAAGTAACATTGTACGCGCAACCAGACAACACCCCGATATAATATTGGGTGCTTCAACCCGAAGCGGTATTACGTTTTTAAAATGTTTAAAAGCTTTTGCTTTAGTTAATGGCCGTACATTTGTAACAGAAGATGATCTGAGCGAAATTACCGGGGCCGTATTAGAGCACCGTTTAATTTTTAAGAACAAGGAGGCTAAACAAAAGGTTTTAGCTTCTATTTTAACGAAGGAACTAGACCGATTAAAAAAATTAAACTTAACCGTTGGAAATAATCCGATTGTATAAAATAAAGAAATATTTAAAATTTGTCTGCTTCATTGGTTTAATGATGTTACAATTTCATTTCTTTGCACAAGGAAATGCGTCGGCGCGTTATGAAATTGACGCGAAAAGAATTGGTGTTTATCCCACTGATAAAGATGCCTTGCCCCGCAGCCGTGAGTTTATAAGGCTCGATAGCACTTACTATGTAGGTTATATGTACGAAGGACTTTATAAATACGAGAGGGCGGCCGATTATTTGGGTTATAAATACGCGTTGGTGCCATTAAATAAAGCGCTTTATCTTTTAGAAAAGGATTACGGCGATAAATTAAAAAATTTATACACCTCAATGGTCTACTTTCAGCAATACGCTAATCGATATGATGATTTTTATCAATTAACAATGACATTGAAGCTGGCATATAATAGTATTGAAATGCCCGATTCTACAATGGCTATTTTAAATAAGATCGAAAGTTATAATTTTCAAAAGGATAATTTTAATATAAACAGCGAGCGTTCATGGATCTATCACCGCAACCGTTTTTTTAAGAAAGATAAATATCCTTTTTTGGCAAATACAATTGAAGAAAATGAAAAGCTGGCATTTAATGCTTGTCACTTGCAATTAACACAAATTAAACAAAACAAAAGTGCGAATGATTATTGGTATGGATCGAGGCAAAGCGAGGAGGATGTTTTGGTGGTGGAACATTACCTTGCACTTTTACATAATTATAACGCGAATTATGACAGTGCTGAATATTATTATAAAAAATTAATAGATGGTAATCGTGTTTCGTGGGGCAATTACGCCAATTACCAGCATGAGATAGGAAATTTTGAAGAGGCCATTGGGTATTATTCAAAAACCTATTACCGGCGGAAGTTTTCGCTTAGTGAACAGGATTATTATTTACCAAGCCTTTATATTTATGGCGCACGAACAAAAGATGCCATTAATTTGGCGCAGGCTAAAATTGTTGAAAGCGGCTCTACGCCAGGTTTTGGGTGGTATAACATTGCTTTGGCGCGCAGTTATTTATACGACGGACAATTAGATAGCTGCGATTTCTTTTTAACCAAAGCGTTTAACTTTAAAGAGTTGCACATTAATACAACCTTAACGCAATCGCAATACGAATTCACAATTAATTTGCTTCGAATTCAAATGCTGGATAAAAAAGAACAACAGATCCGTTTTTTTAATCAGGGTTGGTGGTATTCTATTAGCGATCTGTATAATACTTTTAGTTTAAAACTGGAAAAATTGATATTGGAATACGCGGTGGTAAATGCTTTGGCATATAATCCCGAACGGAAACGCGTTGTTTACGATCTGTTTTGCGGCGAATCAACCGTAACATTTGACGAGACCATTTATTTATTAAAGGATTTTAGTTTGCCTTATTTTGAAAAGATGTACGATAAACTCAAGGAAACGGATAAGCGAAAAAAAATTCACAAATATTACAGATTGTTTTCGGCAAAATTTAAATATGAAGATGGTGAGCAAGAGGCGTCTGCTAAAGACTGTGAAACATTGTTGGATGACATTAACACCGCAGGACAGGTAGGAGTGGAAGATGAGAACGCCGTGAAAAAAAATTACGAAAAATTATACATGGCACGGCTATATGAAGTGCTCGCGAAATCATACGATGGCATTGGCAGGGATAATGGCATTGCGATGGCTAATTATTACGATGAATTTCCGCAACTTATACCGTTTTCGGGGGTAAAGATGAAAATGAAATTAACCACGATTGGATTGGAAGATGAAAATATAACTAAAGTCAAGGAAGATCTTACATCCTGTAATATAGATCTTACCACTGAATCAAATATTAATATTCCCGAGGCTACTATTGAGTTTGAAAAAAAGGGAGAGTTTTACAGAGCCAACATTAATGTAACAACGGGCAGCGGAATTATTGTAGTAGCAAATGGCCAATTGGTATTTAAATCAACCGAAGGCATTGGCAAAGAGTTGGCCCTACGCTTGTTTGGAAAAGGCGGAGCGGTTAAGTATGAGGCTGTGAAGAATTGAAATAAATCTATTTAGTTTTTGACTTAAGGATCATTTTTTAAATCTAAATTTCAAACAATATTTCCCCATACAAAGAGTAGGCTATCACGGCTTGTTTGTCCTTAAAAATGTTATGAATTGGCTCACCCCCATTTTTAACAGCTTGCTTAATTAATGGCGCCGTTTTACCCACGTTTTTTGTAACTTTTTTTTTCTTAGGCTTATTTGTTTTCACTTTGAGGTATCCAATTTTAAAGTTTATAAAAATGATTTCTTACAAAGGCTTGTTGCTGCGGCTCTGTCATTTTATCGGCTTGCCTAACTTCAATTTTTATTTTATTAAAATAATGATCCGCTTTTAAAATATTAAACAGTTCAACTTTTGCATCGGTTGGCCCGAAAAGTATCACTTCCGAATAATTACGTATCACTTGCGCTAATTGTTTGTAATACTCATGTTGTCGGTGCTGTTCCTTATTGTGTATTAAGTGTTCGCTTTTTTCAAGGCTTTGTTCTTTATCTTCATGCGTAAAGTTGGAAGAGATGGTTTTGGCCACAGATTGTTCGGTGCTAAATTCGATCAGGTGCGCGTTCGAATGATCCAGCCAAATGCCTAATTTGTTTCCATAGTTGATTTAAATGTCATATTTTCCCGCGTTAATGGTTTGCGGTTACAAAGTTGTTAGATAACTTTATGAATGTATTACATCTTTTCAGTAAAAACTTGCAAAAAACCTATGTGAGGTTTGTCAAAAAAAAACAGCTCCTCACGGATGACCCGTAAGGAGCTGTTCAAAAAACAAATCAATTATTAACCTGAATTGTTTCTTTTTGTGGCAACAATCGTTTATTGCTTCACGATCTTAAATACTTGCACCGCGTTATCGCTTTCGATCTTAGCATAATATATACCGTTTGCAAAAGCTTTAAGGTCAATACTTATTCTATCGCTCATGCTTGTGCTTTCTAAAACAATTCTACCGGTAACATCTGTTATAACAATTGCTTTAGGCAGGCCATTATTCAATTCAACTGTAAATTCTCCTGCATTCGGATTCGGATAAATTGATAATCCGCTTAACGCAAATGATTGATTTTGCACACCTGTACAAAGGCTTACAATTAAATTAAGGGTAGTTGTGTTACTACAGCCTGTTAAATTGTTTCCAACTGTTAATGTATAAACAGTGCTAATAGTTGGTGAAACAGAAATGATCGGTGAAGTAGGTCCGCTGCTCCATGAGTAGGTATCCGTTCCAAACGCGCTGGCAATTAACTGTGCCGTTTCTCCTTTACAAATTGTTCCCTGCGGTGAAGCAGTAATTGTAGCAGTAGGCAAGGCGTAAACCGTTACTGATTTAACTGTAGCACTGCTAGGGCATCCGGCCGTTGAAGTGCCAACTACGGTGTAAACAGTGCTTACTGTTGGAAACGGTGCAATTACAGAAAGTGTTGAACCGTTACTCCATGAATAGGTATTTGCGCCGCTCGCGATCAAATTGATCATACTGCCCGCGCATGAAGTGGAGGTTCCTATAACACTAACTGTTGGTGTGGTGTTTACGGTTACTGTTTTTGCCGCTGTTCCTGTACATCCAAATAAAGAATAACCGATCACCGAATAAGTTGTAGTAACCGATGGTGTTTGCGCGATGGTATTTGTAAGCGCGCCTGTACTCCATGAATAAGTAACCGCTCCGTTAGCAGTTAAGTTCAAGGTGTTGCTGCTGCAAATTGTGTTAGTTCCGCTTATTGTTACTGTTGGTGTAATATCCGCCGCCAAATTTAATGTTGGCGAATTTACGCAGCCGTTTGTTGCTGTCATTGCAACTGTATATACAATACTGCTTGTTACGGTATTTGCAATAGGGTTTGGTATGTTTGTAAAATTTAAATATGTTGCAGGCGACCAGCTGTATGTTACGGCACCACCGTTTGGTGACCATCTGTATGCATCCGGAGTTACCACGGTCCATAAAACTGAATTACGGCCCGGCACAACAATTGCGTTTGCGCCCGGTGCATCTTGTATTCCTTCAACCGCTGTATTATTTCCGGTTGATTGAAAAATATGCACATCGATATTATTTGATGTTTCATAAATAATTGCTTGCGCTGTAACAGTACCGCTACCGAAATAAAACTGTCCACCGGTCCAGTTAACAACAACCATACGGTTTGGAGCTGATCCTGCTGTAAAAGTTTCTACGGTTCCAACGGTAGACCAGTTCAGGTCAGAATACACTGCGCCAATACAAGGCCTTGCCGAGAACGCGTTTGGTAAAAGGCTTCCATAACCTGTAAAGGTATATGGTAACCCTGCGCCCAAAGACAAAAACCCATTGGTAGATACTGCGAAACTTGAATAGCCCGCGCTGAAGAAATTAAAACTGAAAGGGATAGAAATATTTGACCAACCGCCGTCATCTAAATTTCCTGAGGCAAGAGGGGTTACTGCAACACCTGCGCTGCATAATGTTGTAACACCAACCGAAGGAGTTGGTATTGGGGCAAAGGTAATATTTGTTACACTGTAAGTTGATGTTAACGCGCCCATTGCTTGTAAACTTGAATTACCGCCCGAACAAACCAATGTTGGCGATGCACTCAGTAATACAATGCTTGGAGCTTCCAAAATACTAATGGATGTACTTGCAGTTGCAACGCAGCCATTCACGTCTGTTCCTGTAACAGTATAAACTGATGAAGATGCAGGAAACGCGCTAACGTTTGCACCAACAGTTCCGCTTAATCCGGCCGCCGGGCCCCATGTATAGCTATTAGCACCAGAAGCGGTTAATGGAACAGCCAAGCCGCCGGGTACACAAATAGTGGCCGAGGCAGGTGAAACACTTACACTTGGTAATGGATTAACTAAAACAGTTACTGTGTTTGAATTCGCAGTTAATGAACTTGGAATGCAAGTTGTTTGGAGTAAATAATAATATGTTCCCGCTGATAATGTTCCGGTATTATAAGCAATACCGTTAGCGCCGAGAATATTAGAATAAGGCCCGTTAAATAAAGCTGCATTTTTCCATTGGTATCCAATGCCCCCGCCGGCAGTTGCGCCAACGTTGGTTAATAACACGGCTTGTCCGGCACAAAGTGTGTAAGATGCCGGTGTAATTGTTCCGCCATTTACACTTACACAAACGTCAATTTCATCCGCTCCAATATCCGGACCTGTGCGAGCCACGTTATCAATATCGGTTGTAACCCAAGGTATACCTGCGTTATTACCGGCAGAGTTAAGGCAAAGGCCTGCAACGTGCAAATCGTTTGTATTGTTAACATAACCGGGCGCGCAATTAATTGAGTTGGCGTCTTGTGTCATTCCTGTTTGCCAGTTTGCTAAAGTTGTATAAGTTGTTGCCGCGCCCATACCAATAAATCCTTGGGTTGGGTTTAACACAAACAGATCATTGTAATTTGAAATTGATCCAATGTTACCTACCGAATTTACGGAAGTTGAAAACCATGTTATGTGTTGTGCAGGTGCTGTTTGCGCACCTGTGAAATTTGCAAACACATTATTTCTTGTATTAATTACCGGACCAACTGCTGTTCCAATTTCATAACAAGTGCTTGAAATGTTTGGATTTGCCGAACCGTCAATAGAAACGTTATTAAAATCAACACTAATAGTTGTAGTGTTTACACCGCCGCCGGCCGACTGAAGGAAAATTCCTTTTAACTGTCTAAGAGCCGAAGCGGCTCCTGTGTAACCAGAAGATAAACCGGAAACAAAATTATTATACACTCGTATTTCGTGTGTACCGGTAGTAGCAATGTTAGCGCGAATACCTGTAATGTTTGAAGTGCTTGCTGCACCTATGTTTTTAAGATTAAATAGTTTGTTATTAAATACAGATGAAGTTCCCTGCACCACGTTTAAAAATATTCCATCCAACAAAACAGAACCGGTTACAGTAAGATTTTGAATTTGAGTATTGTTTATGGTAACACCGCTTTGATTAAGCGCTTGAATGCCATAACAAGTTGATGCGCCATTACCAATATCGTTGGCGGTTGCGCTGCCAATAAAATTATAATTGGTTGGAGTAGATGTTGAGATGACATTATTCAGATCCGGAAAATTTGTGTTACCTGAAAGCAAAATGCCATTGTAAACATTGCTCACTGAAATGTCTTTGAAAGTGTTGCTTGAATTGGCACCGCCTGAAACAGTTGGTGTAACCGGCAGCCTTGTTTCAAACGCGATGGAAGAAGTGTTTGAACGGTTCAGTGTTACAGTAGTGTTTTTTATGGAACAAGAAGAAGTTCCAAGGGCAGGCGATTGGTTGATAATTGCAATTCCGCGATCAATTAAAGAACCAGTAGGTTGTGTGCAGGTTAAAACAAGATTTCTTATCGTTACATTGTTTGAACCTACCAAACCTATAATAGGTTCGTTGGCGGTTCCGAAAG
>JANYBY010000348.1 GCA_025360565.1 Bacteroidota bacterium | reverse complement strand
CCTTTGGCATTTAATTTACCAATAAACTCCGAATAGCTTAAACCGTGCTCGCGAACACCGGCGTTAATGCGTTGAATCCACAAACCACGCATACTGCGTTTTTTGTTTTTTCTGTCACGATAAGCGTAGGTTAACCCTTTTTCTAAGGTGTTTTTGGCTATTGTCCAAACATTACCTCTTGCTCCCCAATAACCTTTGGTTAATTTAAGAATTTTTTTTCTGCGAGCCCTGCTGGCTACATGATTGACTGAACGTGGCATTTTTTTTACATTTTTTGAATTTTAGCGCTCCTTCGGAGACTTATTACTAAAACTCTGGTTAAACATTTGTTTAATTCACCGATAATTTAAAAAGTTAGATAGTTAACATGAATTTCACGTTAGGGGTATCTTCTTTACTTACAAGGGCACTCTTAGCTAAACCGCGTTTACGGTCTTTTTCTTTCTTAGTTAAAATGTGACGTTTATAAGCGTGCTTTCTTTTAATTTTACCGCTTCCAGTCACCTTAAAACGCTTTTTGGCGCTGGAATTAGTTTTCATTTTTGGCATTTGTTACTGTTTTTTAAGGATGGCAAAGATAATAAAAATATTGAATTACCAAGCAATTTGAAGGATTATTAAAATAAAAAGGGCCACTTTCGTAGCCCTCTAAATCCAAAATGCTAAATTTTAAATCCTAATGATGTCCTTCTTCCGCTTTCGCTTCTTTACCGTGTTCCGCTCCGGCATCATGTCCCGCAAAATGAGCAGCGGCACGTTTGTGCAATTCAATTTGTTGAGCGGCCAAAATAGGGTCAACTTTGGTACGGTGGTGAACTTCGCTTGAGTAAGTACCTTCTGATAAAATAATAAAGATACCATAAAACATAAAGGTAATGTACGGCACCAAAACAATGTATTTAAAGAATTTTACCTCGTGGCCTAAGTGCATGAAAATAATTACAATGTAGCCGGCTTTAGCAACAGTTAAAGAGATGAATAATACTTTTAACCACATGGCTCCTGTCCACCCATGGCTTGGTGCCATTGAACCAATAACCAATTCTGCAATTGTAATAGCAAGCATAATCCAAAACACATTCCACAACTTACGGCGTGCTTTTTTGCCGTATTCAGCATCGTGGTTATACATTGTTTCGTATGAAGGGTAATTATCGTGCGAAAAATCCATATTTATTTATTTTAATTCTTAATTTTCAATTCTTAATTATAGTAGATAGAAGAAGGTAAATACGAATACCCACACCAAATCCACAAAGTGCCAGTATAATCCAACCTTTTCAACCATTTCGTAATGACCTCGTTTTTCATAAGTACCCTTAAGTACATTTAAAAATATGACAAAATTTATAACGACCCCGCTAAATACGTGGGTACCGTGAAAGCCGGTTATAAAAAAGAAATAATTCGCAAACTGAGGCACCCCGTATTCGTTCACTGCCATGTTAGCCCCGTGCCACACCTTTGTAACATAACTTTGCGAGCCCTGATCCCAAATGCTTCTTACCCATCCTTCTTTAGTTCCTTCAATAAAATGATACCACTCCCATGCCTGAGACAATACGAACATTAAACCTCCAACAATTGTCCAGAACATCCAAACGGTAACCCCTTTTTTATCCATGCGTTTTCCGGCTTCCACAGCTAATACCATGGTAACGGAAGACATGATGAGGATAAAGGTCATTAACCCCACGTATGCCAATGGTAAATGTTGTTCAACAAACGGAAAGTGGGTGAACACATGTTCCGCTTTTGGCCAAACCTCGGCGTATTTATGGCGAATAAAGCCGTATGACATTAATAATCCGCCAAAAGTTAAAGCATCAGAGATAAGGAAAAACCACATAAAGATCTTTCCGTAACTGATACCTACAGGCGATTTGCCGCCACTCCAGGCGTCTTTTTGATCAATTTCTGCTGTGTGATGAGACATATTTATTTAGAAATAATGTTAAAATATGATGCAATATTAACGATAAAAATATAAAAACAAAAACAAATATACCCACAATAGGTCAAGAAAATGCCAATATATGGCAGAGAGCTCAATACCAAGGTAATCAGAGGCAGAATATTTTTTCAACAGGCATTTTGTTAATGAAACGCAAAGAGCTATTAAACCGCCTGTCATGTGCAGTAAATGCATAAGTGCAATGAAGTATAAGAACGAGCCGGAAACGTTGGCATATTTTCCTACAAAGTAAATGCCCTGTGCAGTTAACTGTTTCCAGGCTTCTAACTGTGTATAAAAAAAAGCGATGCCAAGAACCAATGTTAAAAATATACTGATGGTGGTTAAGCGTAAATTTCCTTTTTTAATAGCGAACTGAGCCATTAGCATGGTTAAACTGCTTGTTACAATTATACAAGTACTAATAATGGAAATATCCGGTAACTTAAAAACAAGCCAGTTGCCGTTATCTGCGCGTACAACATAAGCACTTGTTAAACCTGCAAAAAGCATAACAATACTTACAATACCTATGTATAGCAATGGTTTTGCAGTTTTTCGGGTAGCGGCTTTTATTTCTGCTTGATGGGGATTTTGGTTTTTTATTTTTGCTGTCTCCATTGTAAAAATTTAATATTTTGTCATTAACGCCAATTGTACAACCGGCAAATACACCAATGTAATTAAAAAAAGTTTTTTTGCTTGAGCATCACTTGCCATCCGGTAAAAATTATAGGCTTGTATAAAAAGCGCAAGGCCCGCCACCAAACATACACAAGCGCTGATAATGCCTGTGAAATGAAAAACAAAAGGCAAAATACTTGTACACATTAAAAAAGCCGAATAGATAAGGATCTGAAACTGCGAAGCCTTGTCCTTGCCGCCTTTTGAAGGCAACAGATAAAAATCTGCTTTGGCGTAATCATCGCTATTGAACCAAGCCAAGGCCCAAAAATGGGGAAACTGCCAGATAAATTGGATCAAGAATAGAAGAATG
This sequence comes from Bacteroidota bacterium, assembly GCA_025360565.1. Lineage (GTDB taxonomy): Bacteria > Bacteroidota > Bacteroidia > B-17B0 > Aurantibacillaceae > Aurantibacillus. The sequence continues at coordinate 8,339 of JANYBY010000348.1, read as the reverse complement.
CCAAAAAAAGTAATTTCCCCAAAACCACCGGTTGCGGCAACCGCGCCAATAAGGGTTGGTAATGCCCCCGGAAAAGCCCCTACCAATACCGAAAGCGGCGAAATTCGCTTTAACGGTGTATAAGCCAAAGCGTAAAGGATAATGGATATAAAACCTAAAATTCCGCATAAGGGATTTGTGTAAAGCCAAAGTAAAATAGTACCACCAATGCCAAAAAGCGAGCAAAAAATAAAAGCTTCTGTAACCGTTAAAATGCCCATTGGCATTGGTCTTAGCTTGGTGCGATCCATTAATTTATCAAGGTCTTTTTCAATTATCTGGTTAAAACCGTTTGCGGCAGCGGTTACTAAAAATCCTCCAAAAATAAGGGCCAAAAGCGCTGCTGAATTAACTTTATCAACAATTGTTATGTAGGTAATAACCGCAGAGAACACAACCAATGCCCCGAGCCTGAACTTTGTGAGTTTTACATAGCCCAAAACCTTTGAGTAGTGGGCGTTTTGAACAGAAATATCAGGTAAAGAGTTTTCCAAAAACGTTGCAAATTTACTACTTAAATCTGTACCGTTTACCAAATTTATGGACAATGAAAATATCTTTTTCAAAAAAAGCTTTTTTTGTTAAAATATTTTTCTACTTTTGCCCTTGAACAATCAAAAATTAACGATGAAGTCAAAATTTTTACGCACAATCGGTGCCGGTCTTTCAGTAGCTGTGATATTATCAGGCTGCGATGGCTTAGGCAAAATGCTCAAAAAACAAAAAGATATTAAATATACCCTTACGCCAAACCCAATTGAAATGCATGGAGACAGCGTTCAGTTTAGCATAAGCGGAAAGTTTAGCCCGAAATTATTCGCTAAAAAAGTAACATTAACCTTAACGCCTGTTGTAAAAAATGCTGCGGGTGTTGAAAAAGCTTTAAAACCGGTAATTTTAGTTGGTGAAAAAGCAACTGGCAGCGGCCAAAAAATTGGATATACAAGCGGAGGAACGTTTAATTACACTTCCGAAAAATTTGCATACGATCCGGCAATGCGCCGCGCTATTGTTGAAGTGCGTGGCGAAGGCCAGGTAAAAAGTAAAAAGAAAGCTTTTGATCCGGTACCAATGGGCGATGCAACCAATGTTACTCCATTGTTGGTTCGTAACGACGAAAAAGGAATTATGGCTCCGGACGCGTTTGTAAAAACAAGCCCTGCTAACGTTAGTACTCATATTTATTACACTATCAATAATTCACAAGTTCGCCCTGCCGAATTAAAATCAGACGAAGGCAAAACGTTTAACCAATTTATTACTGATAATATTAATTCACCATGGTACGAGTTTAAAGGTATTACTGTTTCGGCTTACGCTTCGCCGGACGGTGAAACTGATAAAAACGAAAATTTAGCTAAGGATCGTGCAAAATCAGGTTCTGCAGCTATTATGGGTGAGTTTAACAAGAACAAAAACAAGGATAATAAATTTGGCAAAACAAAAGAGCAGTTCACAGTTGGAACTACTATGGAAGACTGGGCAGGCTTTAAGTCTTTAATGGAAGCCTCTACCATGACCGACAAAGATCTTATCTTACGTGTTTTAACAATGTATTCAGATCCGGCTCAACGCCGTAAAGAAATTAAAAATTTATCTAAAACTTACTTAGAGTTAGCAAATAAAGTATTGCCTAAATTACGTCGTTCTGAAATTACTGTTAACGTTGATAAAAAATCACGTACAGATGAGCAGATCACAAAATTAATGACTTCTTACCCTGATAGTTTATCGGTTGAAGAGTTATTGTATGGCGCTAATTTAAGCAACGATGTAAATACGAAAGTACAGGTTTACCAAGCTGCAGAGAAAAAATACGGAACTGATTGGAGAACATCAAACAACTTAGGTGTTGCTTATTTAATGCAAAATAAAGTTAGCGATGCAGCTTCAGCGTTTAAACGTGCTGAAACAGCTGGCAGCGGTCAATCAGCAGTTGCAAACAACTTAGGCGTTATTGAAGCTAAAAATGGTAACCGTGTTGCTGCAATGGATCTTTACAAAAAAGCAGGTGGTGCAAATGAAACAAAATACAATATGGGTATTTTAGATGTACGTAACGGTAAGTATGCTGATGCGGTAAGCAATTTTGGCAGCTACAACGGACATAACAAAGCTCTTGCTCAGTTATTATCGGGTAGTGGTGGCGCAGTTGCCGGAACTATTGATGCAAGCAACGAAAAAGATATGGCTTACAGCTATTATTTAAAAGCGGTTGCGGCTGCAAAAGGCGGAAACAATGCTGATGCAATTAGCAATTTAAAAACAGCTATTGAAAAAGACGGAGCTTTAAAAGCTTATGCTAAAGACGATGCTGAATTTGTTAAGTTACGCGAAGATGGCGGATTTAAAGGTTTAACAAACTAATTAAATAAAATATATTGAAAAGCCCTCAGCGAAAACTGAGGGCTTTTTTTTGGTTTGAATATTTAAATCCAATAGTATAAAATGAGCCACAACTCGTCACGATGACAATCGTGACACAAATGGTGTTACCTGCGTATTCACTGCCTTGTCGGCAGCGTGTGGCAAAAATTTTAAAAGTAAAAACATATGAAAAAGAAAATTTTAATTACGGCCTGCCTGCTTTCATTCATGATAATGAAAGCGCAAAAAGAAAGTTTGTTTTTGGTGAATGATAAACAAAAAAAACTTTTATTTAATAGCGGACAAAGCGCCAACTTAGGATGGTACACCCTTGCCGAAAAAATGAAGGACACCGTTCTTCAAAAAACGTTTGTAAGTGATAAAAAGAAATTTGACAAAGAAGTAGACTCACTAAAGAAGGACGGTTTTAATGCTAAATTTAAAAAGGAAAACGTTTCTGATCTGCGTTTAACACTTAAGCTCACAGCACATCGTTTTTTTAAAACGGACACACTTAAAAAAGACGGAAACAGATCTATTGCAGATAGTATTTTTGTAATTAAAATGACTGTAAATATTAATTCAGAAAAGGAAAAACTGAATAAGAACAGAGCCTACGATCAAAAATACACTACTTTAAACAAAGCAAAAATTGAAGAAAAAATTAAAAAATATAAAGACTTTACTTTAATAAAATATACCGATGCAGGAATACTTGAATTAAATTTACTATTTGATAAACTCTTAATGATAAATCCAAAATCGTTTTATAACTCTTTTGAGTCAGGGGAGAGAGAGTTTTTTTAGGAGTGGATTGAGATAACATAGCCATATCATCCGAAACTATCGGGATCAATCAACTATTCAAGAAAAGTATGTTGGTTTCCTAATGATACATGAACTCTACCGTTTTGGTTTCTTTAATAAAAACGGCAACTTTTTGTTCTTCTTCCTTGGTGGCATCTGTAATGGTAAAAGTAAAATCCCTGAACTTTTCTACAACCTTAACCTTGCCCTTTTTAATTAGAACCTTAAGGTCATTTCTAAATTGTTTAAAATATGCTATCTCTGACTCAGATTCAGGCTTACCTACTTTTATAATTATCTCTTTGTTCATATATCAAATGTAACAATTACAATGCAATAAAACCAGTAAATAATGTTTGCATTAGGCTTGTTTATTTAATTTAATTTCTTATATCATATTTAAACCTTCAAGTTATTTATACTTGATCTCTATAATTTTGAAGCAAAAAAAACGCCCTTAGTTTACTAAGAGCGTTTTTTAAATTTAATTTTATTTCAGAACTACTTCGGTGCTTCTTCTTTAAAAATAATTTTCATCTCAACCCTGCGGTTCTTCTGGCGGCCAGCCGGCGTAGCGTTATCGGCTACAGGCATGGTTTGACCAAACCACTCAGTTAAGATATTATCAGCCGGCACACCTTTTTTAGAAAGGTAGGTTTTAACTGCTTTCGAACGTTTTTCACTTAACAGCATGTTCTTATCAGCATTACCTTCGTTATCAGTATGGCCGCTCAATTTCAGCTTCCAATCGCCTTTATGGGTATTTAATAATTTAGCCAGATCATTCAAGGATGGGAACGATTTTGGTTTGATTATATCTTTAGCGGTAGCAAACTCTAAGCTTGAGAAGGCTTTTTCAATGATCTTCAACTCAGCGGCCTTCATTGGCGGTGGCGGCGGACACCCTTTGTATTGGGCAGTTCCCGCAATTGTAGGACAAGCGTCCTCCTTATCAATTATACCATCCTTATCCGTATCAGGCCAAGGGCAACCTTTGTTTTCTTTAGGGCCCGGTACATCCACACAAGCATCTTCTTTATCCAATGTGCCGTCACCATCCCTATCAGGGCAGCCTTTGTACTCTTTAGGGCCAAATACATCAGGACAAATATCATATTTATCAGGAGTACCATCACCATCCTTATCAGGACAACCCATAAATTCTTTAATACCTGCTTCATCCGGACATTCGTCTTCTTTATCAATAATATTATCACCATCTCTGTCAGGACAGCCTTTAAATTCGGCGGGACCTTTCTCATCCGGACAAGCATCTTCCGCATCGGTAATACCATCTCCGTCTTTGTCAGGGCAACCTTGTAACTCTTTAATACCGGGAATATCAGGGCATTTATCATCAACATCAGGAATATGGTCACCATCCCTATCAGGACAACCCATAAACTCCCACACACCCGGAACCAATTTACATTTATCTTTTTTATCGCTAATACCATCCTTATCCTTGTCTTTAGGCGCATAATAAGGTATTGGCACTCTTAAAAGGCAATAAAAATTGGCGCCAAAAACATCCCCGAAAAAAAGTTCTGAAACATTATTCGACCCAAGCATAAGCGGGCCTAAGCGCAGCATGGTTCCAAGCACAATAGGTTTTCCCCGAACGGCAGAAAGCGTATTATAAGAAACAGGAATAGTTAAACCGAACCATTTGTAATCAATACGCGGGGCAAGGCTAATATTAGTATAATCGTGAACCTTGGTGTATCTGTTTTTTTGAAAATTGGTTATGTTCGCCATTAAGTTAATGTAAAATGGTTTCCAGATATGGTAATCAACATTAGCGTTAATGGCGGTAGGAAGTGCCATTTTAAAAGTTGTTTCACTTTCTTTTGAACCAAATGTGTTCTTTAAAAGGGAGTCGTATTGCGTAATGCTTTGTGGTTTTAGATCGTGGAGATACCAAAATCCGCTTTTAAATTGTTCTGTATTAGCTGAAAAGTCGTTTGAAAGTTGTCCTTTCTTAAATCGTATACCGCCAATATCGGTAACGGCTAAACCTGCTTTAAATTTGTATTTAACATGGTCGTTACGCCACAAACCTTTTTTTCCGTCCATATCGTATTTTTCCTTTTGCCAGTCGGGCCTGTATTCGTATACAACGCCGAGGTCAAATCCAAAACCCGGATAGGACTCATATTTATAATTTTTCTTAAGAGTATTAAAGGTAAATTTTTCACCTGTTTTTTTCTCGTCAAAACTATTTACAACAGGATCAAGATTTGCGCTATGGCCGTAAGAAGCTTCGGCGTTCAACGCAAGCGAATCGGGCGTTTTGAAATTATAATCAATATGATCCATGTTCATATAAGCGGCCTCTAGGCCCTGGAGTAATTTTGCGGTAACACCAACTTTAAAAAAGTGAGGCGTTTCCTCTGTTAAAACGCGTGAGTATGTAAGACCGTATTCGGCCCATGCCATTTGTGTTACGCTCAACTTATCGTTAACTAATGGTTTATTTAAAAGATCAGCAATTTTAAACTGACCGTATGCCAACCTTGCAAGATCGGGCCCAATGCCATCCACATTTACGTAATTGCGCACTCCCCAGGTAAAAGCAATAGCGTTTTTATGGTTGATATTAACCATGAAAGAAGGCATCATAAACCTTGCCGCAGTATAAATACTTTTACTTTTGTTATTATCATCAACCGCTATCAGGTTATTGTAAGCATTAGTGGTATCCCATTTTCCGAATTTAGGGCTAAATAAGCTTCCTGTATTTTTTACTGACGATCTTTTAGCGCCAACATAATTATTGGCAGCCGAAAAGTTCATTCCTACGAGAATAAGGTCAAACTTCATTTCGTTATTACCAATGTTTGCAGGGTTACTGAAAACGCCAATTACACCGGAATAATTACTGGATTGCATTCCCAAAAAATCCTGCGATCTAACCGAAAGGCTGGTAACAAAGAATAAGAGTGGTAAAATTCTTTTCATAATATTGCTTTTAAAGGTTTAATAGAATGTCATGTACGAGTAAATTAAAAGATGCACATTTTATCATAACTTTTTACGTTAAATACCAAAGATAAATAAAATTACCCAAGCAAATTCAACTTTATTGCATAAAATTAGCATTCGTTGATTTTTAACGGAAAAGCGTTGAAAACCTATAAAAAAATGAAAAAGATGACATATTTTTCTTTAAAAATATAACGTTTAAACTAAAATTAGCCTTTGTTTTTCATTTTTTTATAAAGAAATGATAAAATACTAACCAAAGTATTAAATTACCTTCATTTTTTTAACTTTGCCACCGGTTGTGCTTTTGGCAGAACAAACAAAAAATATGATCGATAAACTGGATGAAATAGTACGCAGGTTTGAAGATGTTGAATCAAAGCTGGCCGACCCGAGTGTGATAAACGATATGAAATTATTTAAAAAATTAAATATCGAGTATAAAGAACTTGGCAAAGTGGTTGGGGTTATTGGCGAATATAAAAAAGCCATTTCTAATATTGAAGGGGCAAAACATGTTTTAGCAACAGAAAAAGACAAGGACTTTTTAGATATGGCTAAAATGGAACTGGAAGAAAACCGCGAAAAAGAAAATAAGTTAACCGAAGAAATAAGGTTAATGCTAATACCAAAGGATCCTGAAGACGAAAAAAATTGTGTAATGGAATTAAGGGCAGGTACAGGAGGAGATGAAGCCAGTATTTTTGCCGGTAATTTATTTGAAATGTATACACGGTATTGCGAAAAAAAAGGATTTCAGTTAGAAGTGGTTGATGTTAGTCAGGGAACAATGGGCGGATTTAAAGAAATTGTTTTTAATATAAAAGGTCCGGGCGCTTACGGTATTTTAAAATTTGAAAGCGGCGTACACAGGGTGCAGCGTGTGCCGGCAACTGAAACGCAAGGGCGAGTGCACACTAGTGCCGCAACCGTTGTTGTTTTACCTGAAGCGGAAGAGTGGGATGTGGAAATAAAAGATTCTGACCTGGAGATTGCAACGGCCCGAAGCGGCGGAGCGGGAGGACAGAATGTAAATAAAGTAGAGAGTAAAGTTATTTTAACCCATAAACCTTCGGGAATTGTTGTTACCTGTCAAACAGAAAGAAATCAATTGGGCAACAGAGAAAAGGCTATGCAAATGCTACGGTCAAAATTGTATGACAGAGAATATCAAAAACGTTTGGAAGAAACCACCAAGCGCAGAAAAACAATGGTAACAACCGGCGACAGAAGCGCCAAGATAAGAACCTACAATTATCCCCAAAACAGAATTACTGATCACCGGATAAATGAAACACTGTACGATCTCGAAAATTTTGTAAACGGAGATATACAGGAAATGATAGATAAACTGCAGTTTGCCGAAAACGCCGAAAGGCTGAAGGAAGGCGGGTTGTAGAGTATTGAGATGTGAGTATTGAGACTGAGAGGAAACAAAAAACAAGAATATTGAAAATTGAATATTGAACATTGAACAAGGAACTTGAAACAAGAAATACGAAAACATAAATTTAGTCGCAATACCCAATACTAACTACTCAATACTAAACAAAATGACCCCACAAGGAGAAGATAAAATACGGAACGCCTTTGCGCATAAAGATTGGAATGATATTAAAGCGCAAAACAGTTGGCAGATCTTTAAAATAATGAGCGAGTTTGTTGAAGGTTTTGAAAAAATGAGTCGCATCGGTCCATGCGTATCTATTTTTGGAAGCGCGCGAACCAAACCAGAAAACAAATATTATATCTTAGCGCAGGAAATTGCCGAAAAATTGGTTAAAGAAGGTTACGGCATTATTTCGGGTGGCGGCCCGGGTATTATGGAAGCCGCTAATAAAGGCGCTCAAAAAGCCGGCGGCAAATCAGTTGGTTTAAATATTGCATTGCCGTTTGAACAAAAACACAATGATTTTATTGACGGCGACAAATGCATTAATTTTGATTATTTTTTTGTTCGTAAAACCATTTTTTTAAAATACTCACAGGGCTTTGTGGCCATGCCCGGCGGCTTTGGCACCATGGATGAATTGTTTGAATCGCTCACACTCGTGCAAACAAATAAGATCGCGCACTTTCCTGTTGTATTGGTTGGAAAAGAATACTGGAAAGGTATGTTAGAGTGGGTGAAAGGAACCATG
>JANYBY010000087.1 GCA_025360565.1 Bacteroidota bacterium | reverse complement strand
GCCACCACCGCCACCACCACTGCCGAAAAACGAACCTGTACCAACTCTGCTTCTGCGGCCACCACTGCAAGATGAGGTGCCGTTTCCGCGGGAGATCAAAAAAGTAAATCCAACTTTTGCTATCAGCATACCGGTTGGTGTGGCCATTTTATCTGCAACAATTCCATTTCCTTCAATATGCGCACTGCTAAGGTTTACCATTTCACCCGGATCTTTACAAAACGAATACATTAAAGCAGTATTAAACCTAACCGATTCTCCTAACTTTATCATGAGCCCGCCGGTAATACCGTAATTTAATTGATTTGAAGAACACAAATTTTCGTAATTGGATCTTTGATTACCAACCGGATACGGAACAGGTGTTATGTTCATGCCCGAACCATAACTTCTTAATCCTGCAAACACATCAACATAAGGAATAATATAATTGTTGATGGGCATAGAAATTCTTGTTAAAGCATTTAAACCAAAAACATTGTCCGTTAATTTTACTTTGGCATTGCCTGTTTGCACTGATGCAAGTGGCACTTCGCCCATGTTGCGGTGGTATAATTGAGCCCAATACATTTCGCCCCCAAATTGCATTTGTATTGGGCATCGCGGTGCAAAATGCGCAACCGTAATGCCTTTGGTTAAAATATTCATTCCCAAACCCCAGCCGCATTGCTTCACCGGCACAGCGCCATAAAGATCTAACGTTGGAAGTTTAATTGTACTGAACTCTTTAAACGATCTTGGTTGAACAGGTGTAACACTTATTGTTTCAACCTGGGCATTTAAAACTACTGAGTTTATGGCCAGTATCGCTATTGAAAGGGAGGAAATTAATTTCATTTTTTCAGGGTTTAATGCCTATGCCACAAACAACAATATTTGTGCTTTTATTTATGAAAATAAGTTAAAATTGTCCAGCTTTTGTGAAAACACGTTAAAAAAAGACATAAAAAAAGCAGGTAAATATACCTGCTTCATTAATATTTTATTCCAATATCAAGTCCGTTCCTTTCCTGATTAAAGTCCTTCCCGCTGGAAAGGATCTAGGATGGGTGGATTAGATGGGTTGTACTATTTATGCGTTTTTTCGCTGCTAACAGTTAATTTTTTTCTGCCTCGTGAACGGCGTGCCGCTATTACGCGACGGCCATTAGCAGAAGCCATGCGCTCTCTGAATCCGTGTTTGTTTTTTCTTTTGCGCTGCGATGGTTGGAAGGTACGTTTCATTGTATTTTATCTTTAAATGGAGGGCAAATATACATGTAATTTTACACCCAGCAAAATTTCTTTAACCGACGTTTATTGAGCTTTAACCCTAAAAAAGGCCAATATGGGTCTTTGATTACAATTTAATGACATGTTTAAGCCTTTTATGCCTTAATTTTGCGTTTTTATGGCAAAAAGAAACGGCCCCGGAGGCCCCCAAAATACGGATACCGACGAGCTGCCAAAGGCTAAACTCAGTCTTGCCAATCTTAAAAAGTCATTAAGATTATTTTCTTATTTGGGAAGCCAAAAATGGAAATTTATTTTAGGCATGTTTTTTTTAGCAGGTAGCGCGGGCATAGGACTTGTTTTTCCGTTAAAATCGGGGGAGATGTTTGGCTTTTTTGGCGAAACAACGCAGCCTGTTGAAGAAATAAAAAGTCAGCTGATAAATATTGGACTTGTACTGCTCGCAATTTTGGTAACGCAAGCGTTGTTTTCTTTTGGCAGAGTTTACATGTTTGCACAAGTAACCGAAAATGTTTTAAAAGGAATACGAAAAGATACATTCAAACAACTGATCCAAATGCCAATGGGTTTTTTCGCAAAAAATCAGGTGGCCGAATTAAGCAGCCGCATGGCTACGGATATAAATGTTATTTCCGATGCGTTCACAATTAATATCGCCGAATTTATTCGCCAGTTCATTGTGGGTGTTGGCGGCTTAATACTTTTGGTTACCACAACCGAGTGGACCATTGCGAAATGGTTTTTAATAATTATTCCACCGCTTACAGTTGTTGCTATTCTTTTTTCAAAAAGAATACGAAAATTTTCTAAAGCCTATCAGGAAAAAATTGCGGAAGCCAACGTGGTGGTTGCCGAAGCGCTTACCGGAATTGGAAGCGTTAAAACATTTACCAACGAAGTTTACGAAGTAAATAAATTCGAAAAAATAATAAGCGGCATTCGCGAATTCGGATTAAAGTATGGAATTTTTAGAGGTTTGTTTTTTTCGTTTGTGATGGTGTTTGTGTTCGGCTCTATTTTTTTTATTTTATGGCAAATGTTGTACGCGCTTAAAATTGAACACACCATTACCGCAAAAGATTTTGGAACATTTATGATGTTGTCACTCTTCGTTGCCGGATCGTTAGGCGGGTTGCCGGAACAGATTGCATCCATTCAGCGCGCGCTTGGCGCAACCGATCGCGTGTTTGAATTAATAGACGGAGAAGTTGAGAACATTGATTTTTTAAAAGATAATAATGTTCCCGGAAAAACATCTAAAGGCGAAATTGTTTTTAATTCCATTTCATTTAATTATCCGTCGCGTCCCGATTTTACAGTATTAAAAGATCTGAGTTTTAAAGCTGAAGCCGGGCAAACCATTGCCTTGGTTGGTTCCAGCGGTTCAGGTAAAAGTACCATTGCCAGTTTAATTTTGCGTTTTTACGATCCGCAAAACGGAAGCATTGAAATTGATGGCGTAAATAGCAAAAGCATTTCCTTAACCGAACTCCGCAAACAAATTGCGTTGGTACCGCAGGATGTAATTTTATTTGCGGGAAGCATTAAAGATAATATTGCGTACGGCAGGCCAAATGCAACCGATGCGGAAATTGATGAGGCGGCAAAAAAAGCGAATGCGTATGATTTTATAAATTCTTTTCCCGATAAATTTAAAACACTTGTTGGCGAAAGAGGGATACAATTATCCGGCGGACAACGCCAACGAATTGCTATTGCCCGCGCGGTTTTAAAAAACCCGAGTATTTTAATTTTAGATGAAGCCACCAGCAGTTTAGATAGCGAGAGCGAACATTTGGTGCAGGAAGCTTTGGATAAATTAATGTTAGGAAGGACAAGCATTGTTATTGCGCACCGTTTAGCCACTATCAGAAATGCCGATAAAATTGTGGTGCTGCAAAAAGGTGTTGTGAGTGAGAGCGGCACGCATGCACAATTAATGCTGAACGAAAATGGCTTGTATTACAAACTCAGCAAAATGCAATTTGAGTTGAGTTGATCGATGGATTATTTTTTTAGAAGCGCGTAGCCAGTGTTACTAACAGTTGCCGACACTTATATTTTTTAAAGAATTAATGTCTGAGTGTCTATTACTGGACGACTTTGTTAAGGATAAAATTTTTGACAAAGACTTTTTTGTCTTTTAAGTTAAACTTAAACATGTCCTTACTGCCAAGAAACCATCCAGTAATTTTACCATTAGTAGTTTCTTTACTCGTTTCATTAATTAAGATTACTTCGCAGTCGCATTTAGAAACCGAAAATACATACCGTCCATTTTTGTCTGTCAATACGGTAATAATTTTTTTGTCTGTATACATTAATTTAATTTTAGTATTTTTTAAAGCGGAAGAGTCAAATGATGTAACTACTCTACCTTTTAATATAACCGAATCGATCTGTCCATAGGTCGAGGGCAGAAGTGCAAAATATAAAAATATGGTAAAAAAAAAA
>JANYBY010000293.1 GCA_025360565.1 Bacteroidota bacterium | reverse complement strand
GAACATAAAAAAATTAGGCGCTGATTTTGGTTATACTATGGATGGTGAAACGCTGGGCCATATTGAGAACGAAACATTCAGTGCCGATGGCGTAAGCATTATCATTAAAGGTTTTTCAACACATCCGGGTTTTGCCAAGGATAAAATGCAGCATGCCATTAAGATCGCTTCCGAAATAATCAATAAAATTCCAAAAGACAAAACTCCCGAAACCACCGAAAAGAAACAGCCTTTTATTCACCCAACAGCCATTAACGGGGGCTTGGAACAAGTTGAAATAAAATTTATTATTCGCGCGTTTGATACTGCGACTCTTTTAAAGCTGGAAGAAGAATTACGAAACATAACGGTTTCCGTATTGACGAATTATAGTAAATGCAGTTACGAATGGAAAGTAACGGAACAATACCGCAACATGAAAGATGTTTTAGATACTTGCTATCATGTGGTGGAGCATGCGGTTGAAGCCATTAACAGAACAGGGGTAAAGGCTGTGTTATCAAGCATTCGAGGAGGAACCGATGGTTCGCGTTTATCGTTCATGGGATTGCCCTGCCCAAATATTTATGCCGGCGAACACGCCTTTCACAGCAAACAAGAATGGGTGAGTGTGTTTGATATGCAAAAGGCAACCGAAACCATTGTGCATTTGGTGAATATTTGGGAAGAGAAAAGTTAAATGGAATATGAAGCAATTTGAAAATTTAAATATTAAGGATTACCCGATTGAAATTCAAAAATCTATCGAACGCGCGTTAGATGATATTGAAAACAAGCGCACTGTTTCTAATTCAGAAATGAAAAAGAAATATTTGGCGCTAACAAAAAGAACTAAAAAAGCGTAATCCAATTGTAAATGGTCAATCGTTAAATTGTAAATAATGGAATATAATCCACGGGTTGAATCCATCCATTACCTTAACCATGGTATCGATGTCCTTCGTCTCGATCTCATCCACCCTCATCACGGCGGCAATAAATATTTCAAATTAAAATACAATTTACAAAAGGCAAAAAGCCTCGGTTTAAATACCATTCTCACGTTTGGCGGGGCGCATTCAAATCACGTTTATTCAACTGCCGCGGCTGGTAAGGAATTCGGGTTTTCTTCCATCGGCATTATTCGCGGTGAAGAAGGGGTTGTAGAACAATCACCCACCTTGCAATTTGCTTTAAAGTGCGGAATGAAACTGCATTTTATTTCGCGCGAAAAGTACAGGGATAAAACCGAAGAAAATATTCTTGATGAACTGAAACCATTGTATGGCAATTTTTATCTGATCCCCGAAGGCGGCTCTAACTATGAAGGCGTTAAAGGATGCACCGAAATATTATCTGATGACTTAAAAAAATACGATCATGTTTTTTGCGCCTGCGGTACAGCAGCTACTTTTTCGGGAATTAAAATTTCTTCCGGTCCCACACAAAAAATAATCGGAGTCTCAGTTTTAAAAGGAGAAAATAAATTAATCGATGAAGCTAACAAATGGTTTGAAGTTTTTAATTCCGAAAAGATTAATTTATTCGATGATAAAAATTTAAACCATTCAACAATTTTAAACGATTACCATTTTGGAGGTTATGCCAAATACGCAAAAGAGTTAGTTGATTTTAAAATAGATTTCGAAAAAAAATATTCCATTGCGCTCGATCATATTTATACCTCAAAATTATTTTTCGCGGTCTTTGATTTAATAAAAAAGGGAAAATTAAACCAGGCTGCTAAGGTCTTAATTGTGCATAGTGGTGGATCACAAGGCAATATGGGCTTTGAAAATCGGTTTGGCTTAATTTAATAAACACTTTGTTTCGCTGCCGGGTTGGCCGATTTTTTTAGACACGAATTAACACAGATAATTGCAAAAAATGCGTGCGACAATTAGCGAGCATTTGTAAAATTTGAATAATGTTTTAATGATTATGTAGATTTGTGGAATCGGTTTTCTGCGCCAGGGATGGATTCCGCCGCGGCGGATTTGAGCTCTTTTGCCACGCCTGGAGTAAGTAAGGAGGGCGGGCAAAAAGAGAGTAGCGACAGCCCGGTGCCGCTTCCGGGTATTAACGAGAGCGGCAGGCGCCCAAATTTAAACTGGGTCATTACCGAAATTCGCAGCAAGATTCTATGTACTTATGCCCAATTGCTATAATATTTCGTATCTTTAAAAACTAAATTTTAACTATGGGATGTGGCAGCGGTTGTGGTACCGGAACTAACGGAATTCCGGCAGGGTGCAATGATAATGGCTCTTGCGGAACGTCTACCGGTGGTTGCAATAAATTAAATGTATTCGATTGGCTAGGTAATATGAATATGCCTGAAGGGCAAAAAGCATTCGATATTATAGAGGTCCGATTTAAAAATTCGCGAAAAGAGTTTTATAGAAACGTAAATAACCTTACGCTAAATGTGGGCGATGCCATTGCCGTTGAAGCTTCGCCGGGGCACGATATGGGTTTGGTTTCTTTAACCGGTGAATTGGTAAGACTTCAGCTCAAGAAAAAAAATATTTCTTTTGACAGCGAAGAGATCAAAAAAATTTACCGCAAAGCAAAACAAGGTGATCTTGATAAATGGAAAGAAGCGCAAAACCTTGAGGTGGACACAATGTACAAGGCGCGAACCATTGCTTTAAAACTTAATTTACAAATGAAATTAAGTGATGTGGAATTTCAGGGAGACAAATCAAAAGCCATATTTTATTACACCGCAGAGGCACGTGTGGATTTTAGAGAATTGATAAAAGGTTTAGCGGATGAATTTAAAGTACGGATTGAAATGCGTCAAATTGGCGCCAGGCAAGAGGCTTCGCGCTTAGGTGGGATAGGTTCTTGCGGACGTGAGTTATGCTGTAGTACGTGGCTTACCGATTTTAGAACAGTCACAACAAGCGCGGCACGTTATCAGCAATTATCTTTAAACCCATCTAAACTTGCAGGGCAATGCGGCAAACTAAAATGCTGTTTAAATTATGAATTGGATAGTTATTTGGATGCCTTAAAAGAGTTTCCGGATATGGAAAATAAAAGGCTGATCACAAAAAAGGGAGAAGCTTTTTTACAAAAGACCGATATTTTTAAACGCATGATGTGGTTCAGTTACAAACACGATACAAGCGTTTTTATACCCATGAAAGTAGACAAGGTAAAAGAAGTTTTGGATCAGAACGCGAAAGATGAACAACCCGATGATCTTATTTCGGCAGTGGTGTTTGTTGAAAAAGCAAAAATAGTTGAACACAGTTATGAAAATGTGGTGGGTCAGGATAGTTTAACCCGTTTTGATAAAAGCGCGCGACAAAAACCTCAGAATAGAAATAACAAACCGCATAATAAGAACGCGCAGAACAAACCGCAACAAAACCAAAACCAAAATCAAAACAAGCCTGCACAAAACAAACAACAGGGCGCAGGGCAAAATAAACCAAAACACCATAACAAGCCCCCCAACAAACCGAATCATAAACCGGGAGGCAACACTAACACCAAGCCGAATAACAACAACAAACCTACCAACGATAACAAACCTAAGAATGACAATAATGATCCGAAATAAACTAACCGGAAAAACATTCGTTGGTTTAGTGCTTGTAATATTTTTATGTAGCTGTAGTAAAAATGTTATTTATAGTAAATATCAAACGTTTAAAGAAAACGAATGGTTTGCAAAAGACAAAGCTACTTTTGATGTGGACATTACCGATACCCAAACTTTGAACAATATTAATTTAATGGTTCGTCACGCCGACTCTTACCCTTACAGTAATTTATTTGTTTTTGTGACCACAAAATATCCCGATGGTAAAAGTTTAACCGATACCATGGAAATTGTTTTGGCAAATTCAAAAGGTGAGTGGCAGGGCAGCGGAGCGGGAGACATTTACGATTTTAAAGTGCCGGTTAAAAAAAATGTACGCTTTCCCTTAGCGGGCAAATACCAATTCAGTTTTGAACAAGGCATGCGTGTAGATCCGTTACCTCTAATTATGGATTTTGGTTTTGAGGTTGAGAAGGTGAAGTAGTAGGAAATATTTCAGATCAATCTTTACTTAAAGAAATTCGGGCTCCTTAGGCTCGACAATCAACATCTGTAACAATTTGCCCGGCGTGTTCAAAATACCTATTTTTATGAACCTACTAAGCGTCAAATGAAACACCTTACCATCGTATTAGCATTTTTCCTTTGTCATTCAATTTCTATCGGCCAAAACCTCAAGCCCAAACAATTAGATTCGCTTTTGGCGATATATAAAAATCCGGTAATGCCCGATACCGGAAAGCTTAGGGCCTTGCATTTAATGGCAACTTACAAAGCGGCGAACGACCCTGATACAGCCATGATAATTGCCGAATCACTTAGGCAAATGGCACAAAAGTTAAAACAAAAAAAATACGAAGGCTTTGCTCTAAATACAATTGCAGTACTAAACATGTATAAGGGAAATTATGCAAAAGCGCTCGAATATCATTCTAAATGCATTAAAATATGGGAAGAATTGGGCGATAAAAAAAGGCTTGGACCTTCTTACTCTAATATCGCGCAAGTTTACATGCACCTATCTGATTTCCCAAAAGCCCTTGATTTTTGCATTAAAGGATTAAAAATACACCAGCAGCTTAACGATACTAACTCAACTGCAAATTGTTACCTTATTATGGGTATCATTTACAAGAATGAAATGGATTATACAAATGGCATGCTGTATTACCTTAAAGCCTTAAAAGATTTTGAAAAGTTGAATTATAAAGAAGGTATTATTAACTGTTACAATAATATTGCTAATATTTATTCTGTAAAACATCAATACGCAAAAGCGTTAGAGTATTTTTTTAAAAATAAGAAAATGGTAGATGAAATTGGCCAAAAACATGGAATAGCCATTTGTTATGGAAATATAGGCGAGATCTACCTGGCCATGGGAGAATACCCTAAAGCGTTAGAGTATATATTACAATCTTTAAAAAATCACAGAGAATTAGGTGCAAAAGAGGGTGTGGCAACCACATATATTAATTTGGGCGAACTTTTTTACAAGGCAAAAGATTTTAAAACCGCGCTCTTGTATGGTGATTCAGCACAACAACTAACCAAAGAGATAGGAGATATTGATGGTGAACGCATGGCTTACCAAAATTTAGCGAGAGCTAATTTCGAAGTCAAAAACTATAAAGAGGCCTATGAATACCATGTAAAATTTAAAGAATTAACCGACAGCATTTTTAATTCTGAGAATGTAAATAAGCTAAACGAAATAAAAAATAATTTTGAAACAGAAAAAAGAGAATCGGAGCAGGCCAAATTTGAGGCGGTTGCTTTGGTAGAAAAGAAAAAACAAAAAATAATTTTGTGGTCGGTGATAGTAGGCTTATTTCTTGTATTAATATTTTCCATTTTTGTTTTTCGATCACTAAAAATTACGCATAAGCAAAAAGAGATGATCGAAGAAAAGAGTATCCTTGTGGAGGAAAAACAAAAAGAAATTCTCGATAGCATTCATTATGCCAAACGCATTCAAACATCCTTGCTGCCAACAGAAAAATACATTGAGCGGGTTTTATCGGAAAAGGATAGCATAAACATCAACTCCCGGTAGCCTTACAGGCAGGGCAAAACAACGATTCGTTCAAGGGGATTAATGTAATTTTCTTTTTTTTATCATACCGCCTTTTGTATCTTTTATCCGGCTCATAACCACAAAAGCTGCGGCGTCTATTTTTTCTATTTCAATTGTTAGTTTTGTTACTTCAAGTCGTGTGATCACCGAATACAATATATCTATCTCGCCGGGTTTATATCCGGTTTTGCCAAAACCCCTTGACCCCTTATAAACAGTAACACCTCTGCCAAGTACCTCCGTTATCATTTTTCGTATCTCTTCATTTTTAGCCGAAATAATTGTTACTCCGGTGTGCTCCTCAATCCCATCTAAAATAAAATCAACTGTTTTTGATGCGGCCAAATAGGCAAGTATGGAATACAAAGCAGTTTCTAAAGAAAGTAACCAGGCAGCAAACGAAAATATAATGATGTTGAAGATCAGAATAACATCTCCAATAGTTAAGCCTGTTTTTTTGCTGAAGTAAATGGCCATTACTTCGGTGCCATCAATTACCCCACCACCTCTCATGGCAAGGCCAATGCCCGCCCCAAGAAAAAACCCACCGAAAACAGAAACCAATAATTTATCGGCAGTAAGCACAGGGTAATTAGCAAAAGCGAGGCAAGTAGCGAGACCTATAATAGCCACAATTGTTTTTAAAGTAAAAATTTTACCTATTTGATTAAATCCAATAATTATAAATGGAATGTTCAACAATACAATTAATACAGGTAAAGTAAATCCGGTTATTGCAGAAAGTAATAAAGATATTCCGGTTACACCGCCATCAATAAAATTATTCGGTAACAAAAAACTTTTTAACCCAAATCCGGCCGAAAATATACCCAGTGTTATTAAACAAACATTAATAAATTCTTTTTTAATAAGCGCCTTAAAATGATAGTAAACTTTGGCCCTTTGGTAATTGGTCTGTGGTTCATCTTTTCTATTAAAGTCCCCCTGTTTTTTTGCAGGTTTAACAGCCTGTATCATTATTTGCTGAAAGATGGGATTCATTTTTAAACAGGCCGGTAAATTTTATTTAGGCGCCGGCAATTACAATAATATACAATACTTAAGGTACTGAGATTAAAAAAGGATTAAAAAGCAAATAATCTAGGAGATATTAAATTAAAAAGTGTGAACTTTGAATAATGTATTCGCCCAGAGTTATAATTATTGAAGATGAACCTAAAGTAGCTTTATTCCTGAAAAAAGGACTTGAGGAAAATCAATTTAAGGCCGACATTGCTTACGATGGAAAAATGGGCAAAGAAATGATTCTGAAGGGTAAGTACGATGTAGTGATACTTGATCTGAATTTGCCTTTGTTGAATGGCTACGAAATTTGCAAAGAAATAAGAAAGAGAAATAATTTAGTGCCGGTTTTAATGCTCACGGCTTTAAGCACAACCGAAGATAAATTGACCGGTTTTGAAAGTGGTGCAGATGATTATTTGGTAAAGCCTTTTGAATTTAGAGAATTGCTGGCGAGAATAAAAGCGTTGATAAAACGAACTAAACAAAATGGAGCTACTGGAAATGTTTTAAAAGTGGCCGACCTTGAATTAAATACGGAAACCAAAACCGTGAAGCGCCAGGGAAGTGTAATAGACCTTACAGCCAAAGAATTTTCTTTGCTAGAATTGTTAATACGTAATAAAGAAAAAGTGATCTCAAGAACAGAAATCGCGGATAAGATCTGGGATATTAATTTTGATACCGGCACCAATGTAATAGACGTTTACATAAATTTTTTGAGAAAAAAAATAGATAAGAATTATTTGAAGAAGCTCATTCACACGCACATCGGAATGGGTTATACATTAAGGGAACAAGAATAAATGAAAATACGTACGCGGCTTGCTATACAGTTTACATTTATTGTGGCTTCGCTGCTAATTATTTTTGCTTTGGCAATTTATTATTTCTCTTCTTCTTACCGTCAAAAGGAATTTTATGAAAGATTAGATGAGAAAGCTAAAAATTATGCAAAGCTCATTATTGAAGTGGATGAGGTGAGCCCCGGCCTAATGAAAATATTTGACAGAAACACCGCGTACTTACCAAATGAAAGAATATTGGTTTATAATAGTAAGAACGAACAAATATTTAATACAAATGATGATTCGGCAACAGTAGCAAAAAGTTTTTTAAATAAGGTAAGGACGGAAAAGGAAATAAAGTATACTGAAGGTAAAAATGAAGCGTTGGCTGTACTTTACCCTTTCAAAAGCGGTCTTTTTGTGGTTTTGGTTTCGGCCCATGATAAGGATGGGTTAAATAAATTAAATAACCTGCGTATAATTTTAATGTTAGGTCTTTTTGTATGCGTAATTGTTACGATGTTAGCGGGATGGATTTATTCCGGTCAGGCATTAAGTCCGATTTCGGGAGTGGTTGAACAGGTAGAAAAAACAACAGCTTCCAACTTAACAGAAAGAGTGAATGAAGGAAATGGGAAGGATGAGATTGGGCAGCTTGCCATTACATTTAACCGCATGCTCGAAAGAATTCAAAAATCATTTGAACTGCAAAAAAGTTTTGTGTCAAACTCTTCTCACGAATTAAGAACGCCGCTTACCGCTATTACAGGCCAATTGGAAGTGGCTTTGATGAGTAAACGTGAACCCGATGAATACCGGGCGGTGCTTCATTCTATTTTAGAAGATATTAAAAGTGTGAATCGTTTAACCAACGGCTTATTAGAACTGGCACAGGCCGATATGGACTTATCGAGGTTAAAAATGAAAAAGGTGCGTATTGATGAATTATTATGGTTAACCAGAAATGACCTTTTAAAAAGAAATCCTGATTATAAGATCAATATTGAAATAGTGGAATTTCCGGATGATGAAGGCAAACTGTTGGTAATGGGCAGCGAGCATTTGTTAAGAAGCGCTTTGACCAATATCATGGATAATGCTTGCAAATTTTCACCCGACAAACAGGTAAATGTGATTTTCAAATCTCAGAACGAGATAGTAAATATTACTTTTAAGGATAATGGTATTGGCATCCCCGAAGAAGATCTCAAAAAAATAAATCAGCCATTTTACAGAGCAACCAATGCCAAAGCGTTTCCCGGCCATGGCCTTGGGTTATCTCTTACCTCTAAAATCATTGCTTTACACAATGGTAAAATGACGATAAATTCAAAAGTAAATCAGTACACCGAAGTAAATCTTAAACTCCGATTGTTTGATCCTGATTAAGATCCTTCTTGGAGATCCTATAATTTCGAATAAAAACACAAGCAGAAATAACTGAGATCACGAAAAACAATAATGAAACCAAACTTGAAATAAACAAAAACATTCCCAAACTTAGCATCGTTACGCCTAAGATAGATAACATCTCTATCTTAAATGTTTTTCTTGCGCCGACCGGATTAAAAAGAGCACTCAATAATTCAAGCACCCGAAAGCCGGAAACGATAAGCCAAATAAATGAATTTTTGATCATGAACATACCGATTGAATTTATTAAACTAATGTCGAGAGATTCTAAAGGATAAAAATAAACATAAAACTTAGGAAAAAGGACGTAACATGCGCAAGTAAAAAAAACGCCAAAGATACAAAACAACGAAAAGTTAAAATTTACGCGAAAGCACTTTGTAATAAGTGTTTGGTCTGTTTTAGTGTTGTGAGTATTTTGAAGCTTTCGTATTCTTTCCATACCAAAAACCACGTAAAAAATCATAAACGCGAAAACTAATACCGGATAAAAATACTGACTCATATTGTATTAATGTAATTTTCTTGCCTTCACCATGCCGCCTTTAACGCTGCTTATACTATGTGTGGTAACAAAACTGCTCTTATCAATTTCATCCACAATGGTTCTTACTTTGGTAAGTTCAAGTTTGGTAACAACCGTGTAAATTATATCCCGGTTATTCATGCCGCTTTCTTGCGCTTTCTTCCCTCTTAAGCCTCTTTTGCCGCTATAAATGGTTACACCTCTGCCTAATTGAATAATTATTTGTTTTCTGATTTTTTCACTTTCTTCGCTAATGATCATAACACCGGTGTATTCTTCAATACCATTTGTAAGAAAATCTACAGTTTTGGAGGCGGCCATAAACGTGAGAATGGAATAAAGAGCGGTTTCAATTCCTTGTAAAGCCGCCGCAACCCCAAAGATGAGAACATTAATTATTAAAATGATCTCGCCCACTTGCATACTGGTTTTTCTTGTAAGAAATAAGGCTAAAACTTCTGTGCCATCAATTACGCAACCACCGCGCATGGCAAAACCAATTCCTGCGCCTAGGCAGATCCCACCAAACACCGCTATTAAAATAGGCTCTTTGGTAATGGCCGTTGGATGAAAGGAGTGCATAATTAACAAGAGAACCGACAAGGTAATAATTGCAAGAAATGTTTTAAACGCAAATAATTTCCCCACTTGTTTATACCCCATAAAAATAAAAGGAAGGTTAATTGCAAAAATAAAAATGGAAACATCCATTTTAGTAATAAAAGACAACAACAGAGAGATACCTGTAACCCCTCCGTCTAATAGATGATTTGGTACAATAAAAAATTCCAAACCTATAGTAGCAAAAGCAATTCCGGTTAAAACCGAAAAAGTGTCCTTAATAAAAATCTTTAGATTGAACGGCTCTTCTTTATGTACATGAACATGTTTATTGATAGAATCTTGCGTTTCTTTCGATGCATGTTCAGCCTCAGAAATTTCTTCACCCTTCATATTGAAAATTCATTGTTACACAATAATATTCAAAATTTTAAGGGGGGAGATTAAAATGAGATTAAAATAGAGGAGTCTAAGAGCACGCCAAACGTTATGAGCTTTAACTAATAAATTTTAGACTCAGATCTGCATTATAATACCAATTCTTGGTTTAAAACAGTCCAAAGCTAAATTAGTAAAAACTGTTTTAAACCTTAGAATGGTTAATGCCGATCGATAATTTATTTTTTTAGAATTGGACCATAATAAATTGAGCATAGGTATAATTTACAAAGGTCTTGCATCTGCGATCCTCAATTACATCATCTGCCTGTTCGAAGTGGCCCTTATAGTCTATAAATTCTTTCGAAAACAGCTCCCATTGATCTTGTATTTTTACGGAGGAAATCTTAAGAATGTAATTTTTTCTACTTTCTCTTCCAAACAGGCCCGCATATACTTCGGTCGTTATGAATAATAATGGGAAGCTTTTGGAGACAAAAAAATTTCAGTTGATGAAGTCCATTGTAATGATTATTTTTATATAAAAGAAAAACATAAACAGTTATCAAATTTTAAACTCTAAAAAAACCAAATGAAAACAACTACTTCAAAACTTCTTGCCGCTGCCATTACATTAGTCTTAATTGTTTTTGTCGCTTCTGCATTTAAAAGAACGGGTACAGGTAATAAATATTTAACCATTCGCACCATCGAAGTATTTAATGGTTTGTGGGATTCAAAAATTGTGACATTATATGAAGACGGAAAAATTGAAGAGATCGAGCTGGAAAAATTTAGATCCAGAAATTTTTCGGAAAACAGTAAAAAAATAAATGATGCTATTAATAACGCGGCAAATAAAGGTTACACTTTGGTATCTTCGGGTGGAGGCGCGGGCGATGGTGTAATTACAAATTCATTTATTTTTGTTAAAAATTAATTCTTAATATGTAACAAATGATAAAACAGCTTTTATTATTTATTTTTTTATTGCTCAGCAGTTCAGCTTATAGTCAGGTTAAAGATACCATTGAATGGAGAGAAAGTTATAGACTAAGCTAGGCAGATTTTAAGGCACCTCCCGATCAGAACAGCCCTATTGGAGCCTTAACCGGCGCATCAATTGTTTATGATGCTGACATCAATGATAATAAGGTGCGATGCGTTGTGGTGGCTTTTTTTGACAGACAAAGATCGTGGGTAAAAAATGAAGCTAAATTAGATTATGTGTTGCGGCATGAACAAGGACACTTTGATATTTTTGAAGTATATACCAGAAAAATAAGGAAAGCTTTAAGCGAAAAAAAATTAATAAAAAAAGTTTGGTAAAGGATATTACCGCGGTAGTTGAAAAATTAATAAAAAAGGCCGTTGCCCAGCAAGACAAATACGACAAGGCAACCGGCTTTGCATTTAACGAATCCAACCAGCTCAAGTGGAGCAAAAATACTACGGAAGAATTAAAAGAACTCGAGCAATATAAAATTACCACTATCATACTTAATGTGAAATAAAAAAGGCGCGCCATTAGGCACGCCTCTTATTTTTTTGATCTAAAAATTATTCCTTAATAAATCGTATCACCTTTGTATCTTTTAAAGAAGTTAATTTAACGAGATAAATTCCGGCCGGCATTACATTCACATTTAGTGCAACAGTATTTTCTGCCGCGCTAAAATTGTGGTTTTGTTTCAATACAATTTTTCCGATCGCATCCATTATTTCAATATTCACATCTGTTACACCATTATTATTTGCACGGATAAATAATTTGTCGCTCGTTGGGTTTGGATAAAGTGAATAAGCGTTATCGTTAATTGTTGCCGAAGTTAAACCAACCGCGCAAGTAAACACACCAAGGCTTAATGTGCTTGTGCCGCTACAAGAACCTGAAGTGCCTGCAACCGTAAAAATAGTAGTAACAGTGGGATTAACAACAATATTGCTTCCGCTTAAAGCACCCGGGTTCCAGGTATAAGAGGTGGCGCCACTGGCCGAAATAGTTGCTGATGCCCCAATACAAATTGTAGCGGGAGATGAAGACGGACTTAAATTTAATGAAGCGCCAACAGTTACACCTTGAACGGCCGATGCCGTGCAACCCGCGGCCGATGTGGCGTTTACTGTATACGTAGTAGTAACGGTTGGACTAACAACGATACTGCTGTTTGCAATAGCGCCCGGATTCCATGTATAAGTATTTGCGCCGTTAGCGATTAATGTAGATGATAATCCAACACATATCCCCGCAGGAGAAGCCGTTAATGTTAAGCTTGGCACCGCATTTACAGAAACTGTTTTTACACCTGTATTGGTACAACCCGCCACAGACGTGCCTGTTACAGTATAAGAGGTGGAAATAGTTGGACTAACAACTGTACTTGCGCCAACAATTGCTCCCGGATTCCAGGTATAAGTGCTCGCTCCAATAACCGTGAGTGTAACCGAAGCGCCTGAACAAATAACATTTGTAGATGTGCTTGGTGTTAATGTTGGTGTAGGGTTTACAAGAATTGTTTGTGTGCTTGTTGCAACGTTTGTGCCTGATGTTGCAGTTAATGTGATGCTGAAACTTCCGGCCGTTGGAAAATTAATGTTTGTTACTGAAGCATTAGGTGAAGTAATTATCGGGCCCGCAGGTGAAGCTGTCCATGTATAACCCGATGCAACAAATGTACCGGTATTGGCAGTTACCGTAGCTGATTTGCCGGAACACAGAGGATTTGTTAAAGTAAACGTAGCAGCAAAAACCGGAGGCGATAAAGAGGTTAACTTCACATCGTCAAGGGCAACAGAAGGATCGCCGCCTGTATTATCAATATTTTGCCAGCCAAAACCTATCTTCACGTTGTTATTACCATTTGCAGTAGCAGGTAATGCAACTGAATAGGAGGTCCAATAACCCGGTGTTGGCGTAGGCCCCGGGCAAATGGGCAGGGTTTGCGGTGGTGTTGAAATAACCGACCACGTAGCGCCTCCATTAGCAGAATATTGTACATTAAAAAAATCTAAACCCGGAACGCCTTTTGTAAAATAAAGAAATGATAAAGTGATCGTATTTTGTCCGGTACAATTGATAACAGGTGACATGGCTCTTTTGTGAGTATCAGCTAAACCATTACCTACTAAATAAGCCGCACCCGGGTCTGTAACACTTCCAACATGAAGCGTTCTGTTGGTTAACGAAGGGGTAGATATACATCCATCGCCACAGGCACCAAGGCCCATACCGGCTTCTGTTGCGCTGATGTACCATTCGTTGGCCGCGAAATCGTTAACACCGGTGGCGGTTGTACTCCATGCCCCATTAACGGTTGGATTAAAACCATTAGCCATAGTACCCTGACTACAACCTAAACCAAAAGTTTCTGTCCAAAATGGAACCTGAGAAAAACCAGCGGTTAAGGTTAAAAATAAAATTGAAGTGTAAAGTTTTTTCATGGTATTGAAGTTTGATTTCCGAAGATAGAAAAATAAACACTATAACACAAACAAAACTGCTTAAAATAAAAGCAAATTGTTAAAAAGCGATTATTTTTTCAAAAGCGCATTCCAGCCCTGTGCTTTCAAGGGATGCACGGTGCCGTCCTTCGCCACCATATTTCGCCCTTTTTCAATATTTGTAATGTGACCAATAATAGTAAAGTCGGGCAAGTGTTTTATTTTATCGTAATCACCTATATCAATGGTAAAAAGCAATTCGTAGTCTTCGCCTCCGCTTAAAGCGCATAGTGTCGGATCCAAATTAAATTCACGGGCGGTGTTGTATGTTAACGGATCAATTGGAATTTTTTCTTCGTACAATTCAATGCCAACATTTGATTGAGAACACAGATGCAAAATTTCGGAAGATAAACCATCGCTTACATCTATCATAGATGTTGGCTGTATATTCAAATGTTTTAAAAGTTCTACAATATCTTTTCTTGCTTCTGGTTTTAATTGTCTTTCCAGAATATAATCTTTTCCTTCAAGGTCGGGCTGCAATTTCGGGTTTTCCTTAAACACCGTTTTTTCTCTTTCCAAAATTTGTAAGCCCATGTATGCACCGCCAAGGTCACCGCTCACGCATAACAAATTACTTTCTTTAGCGCCATCGCGATAAACAAGCGTTTCTTTAGGAGCGGCACCAATGGCGGTAATGCTTATCACCAGTCCGCTTTGGCTTGTAGTAGTATCTCCGCCAACAAGATCAACGTTGTATTTTTTGCAGGCGAGTAACATGCCTGAATAAAGTTCTTCAACAGCCTCCAAGGTAAAGCGGCTCGAAATAGCAAACGAAACTAATATTTGTTTTGGCTCCGCGTTCATAGCATAAATATCGCTGAGGTTTACAATAACACTTTTAAAGCCAAGATGTTTTAACGGAACGTAAGTTAGATCAAAGTGCACCCCCTCCACCAGCATATCGGTACTTATAACGGTTTGCAGGTTGCCGTTATCGATTACAGCAGCATCATCGCCCACGCCTTTAATAGTAGATGGGTGATTTAATTCAATGTGTTGGGTTAAATGTTTTATTAAACCAAACTCTCCCAGTTTTGATAATTCGGTATGCGAGGTGTTTTCAAAATCCATGCTGCAAAGTTAGGACAATATTTATTCTAATAGAAACTATAAGCTGATTTAAACCACATAGAAACATAGAAGAGCTTAATTGGGGTTTTATAAATAAAAGTAACACATAAGGAAGCTTCGCTTCCGATCTATGTTTACTTTTGGGCATTTTTGTATAATGACCTATGTGCCTATGTGGTTTAAAAGGTAGATCAGTCTTTCATTTCAACACTCACCCTATCCACATCGCCATTAATAGGCGGGCGCAATTTTGTAAGCTTTACGTGCAAATGGTCAATGCCCTTGAGCTCTGATCTTAAAGAATTAAAAACGCGTTCAATAACCTGTTCAATTAATTTACTTCTGAGGGCCATTTCTTTTTTGCATACTTCATAAACAGTACAATAATCAATTGTTTTTAAAAGTTCATCCGTTTTAGCGGCCTCCGAAAAATCTGTTTGTATGTAAACATCAATAATATAGTTTCCGCCGATAACCGCTTCTTCTTCCATGCAACCATGGTATGCGTAAATGTTTATGCCTTCAATATTTATGTGTTGGGTCATAACAGAGTTAAAAATAAAAAATCAAAAGTAATATTTAAAAGTTAAAAGAAAAGGGAATAAGCTAAAAGAATAAATTATTTTCCAAAGTCAAGCCCGTCGCTACTGCCTTGCTGGTTATCTGTGCCCTTCATTTGTTTGGCTTTTTTAAAGATAGAGGCATCCATTTTCCCGAAAATATAAGAGAGACTGAACTTTAAATAACGGCTTTCTCTTCTTCTCGACAGATCCTGAATATAATACGGCGTTTGATAATGCGTTCCCATCCTACGAGTATTGAATACATCGCTCAATGTTAAATTAAGGATCCATTTAAAACCAAACATTTTATTCAGCGAAACATCCATCGAATATATTTGGTTACTTACCCCAAGCAATAATATTTTAGGCGATTCGTAATTTCCATTTACCTGTAAGGTGATTGATTTCGGGAATTTGTACGATAAAGTTGTTTTGGCATTGTAAGCGTAACCTTCGGCCTTTACATCCGGTTCGGTTGGTACAACTTGGCCGTACAAATAAATATAATAAATATTGGCGTTTAACATGGCCTCAAAATTTTTAAATAAAGTGTATTTAATGGTGTGCTCCATACCATAACGAATACTGTTTTTTCCGTTAACCGTTGTGTTAACTAATACTGTTGGATCTCCCAATGACGGATAAGCCACATCAGTAATGGGTTGCTCTTCGTATCTAAAATAACCCGAGCCCAAATAATTTCCTTTCGTAAAAATTTTATTGTAATTCATTTCAGCAATATTTTTAAACTCGGGTTTTAATTGGGGATTACCAATGCGGTAATTTTGCTTATCGGCAAACATAACAAACGGCATCAGCTGAAAAAAGTTGGGACGATTGATCTTCCGGCTAAAATTAATTTGAAACTCCTGGTTCTTTTTAAATTTTTTAGAAAGATACAATCCCGGAAAAAGTGATTTTAAAATGTCATCTGTACTCGATGGATAATTATAAGAAAAAGTTTGTTTTTTATCGGTAATATTTCCTTTGTAATACGATTGTTCAAAACGTAAACCGGCCTGATAAGAAATATCCCAAAACATTTTTGCATTGTAATTTACATACGCGGCATTTATCATGTCGTCTATCACATACTGATTACTCATAATGCTGTCGTGCGTATAATTATCCTGCGAGGCCGTAGCGCGTGAAGTATTGTTTGAACTTGTAGATTGTTTATAATACGACTTGATGCCGGCTTCAAATTTTTTTGTTTCGCCGATCGGGTTTACATAATCTAATTGGTACACAAATTGATTGGCATTGCTCGTCCCTATATTTTTTTGATACGTTGTGGGAATATTCAACGTATCTACTTTATAATGCGTGTTGGTAGTAAATAAATAACTGTTGTTTGAGTTGGTGTAATTAATATTAAGATCAGATGTTAACTCCTGTCCGGCTTTTGGAAAAGTTTTTTTGTAAAGCAGTTGTCCGTTGTAATTTTGAAACGCGGCGTTTTGTTGGTTCATCCGATCGCCAAAAAAGAACAGGTCATTATTCTTATCACGGATATCGTATTTTTGCCCGTCGTTGGTTTTAAATTGTCCGGCCACCACCATACCCCCAACCGTAATGG
>JANYBY010000279.1 GCA_025360565.1 Bacteroidota bacterium | reverse complement strand
TGGCGATTTTATTATACGAAGTATATTTTTTCGAAACCAAATAATCACAAGCTCCAATAAAATCATCAAACACATTTTGTTTTTTACATTTGGTGCCGGCTTTGTGCCAGTCTTCGCCATACTCTCCCCCGCCGCGCATATTCACCACGCAATAAATTCCTCCGGCTTCAATAAATACAGCCCTGTCAATTCTAAATTCGGGTGCCAGCGAAATATTAAATCCGCCGTAACCATACACAAAACAGGGCGTATTTTCATTCATGATCAACCCTTTTCTGTGCGTAATGAACATGGGGATCTTGGTCCCGTCTTTAGAAGGAAAAAAGATCTGTTCGGTAATATATTTTTCGGGTTCAAATTTAATATTGGGTTTAAAAATTAATTTGCTTTCCCAGGTGTTGGCGTCAATATAATAATCCAGTTCAGGCGCTGTAAATTGCACAATGCTGTAAGTGGCAAAATTGTATGTATTATCCGTATTAAATGAGCTTAAGCGGCATAAGCCCGGCAATTTTATTTCCTTTTCCAACTTACCTTGTAACGAATAGCAATATAATTTAGACGTAACCTCTTGTAAATAATTTGCCACAATTTTTCCGTTGCATAATCTTACGCCCTCTAATAAATTAGTTGTTTCGGGTAAAATGGGTTTCCATGCGGCGGCTTCGGGATGTTCCAATGTAAACAAAACCAATTTGTATTTAGGTGCGCCGTTATTTGTACGCATGTAAAATGTTTTTCCAATATTATCAACCACCGAATTTTCAAAATCAAAATTATCGGCAATCGTTATAAATTGCGAACCTGCTTTTGTAAGATCTTTTATCATCAGCTTATGTCCGCTTGTACTTTGGCTTGTATAAAGTGAAAGATAATTTTCATCATCGCTCACTGATCCCGAAAAATTAAAAGTTGGATTATTCTTATCTTCATACACCAACTCATCTTTATCCTGCGTAGTTCCCAATTTATGAAAATACAATTTATGGTATTGATTTTTTTGCGATAAGGCGCTTCCAGTGGGCTCATCGTAACGGCTGTAATAAATGCCGTCGCCTTTCCAACTCATTCCCGAAAATTTTACCCATTTAAGCACATCGGGCAGATCTTTTTTACTCGCAATATCTTTAAAATGAATTTCAACCCAATCGCTGCCGGCTTTGCTGATTCCATAAGCCAGGGTTTTTCCGTTCTTAGAAATAGAAGTTCCGCTTAAAGAAATTGTTCCATCATTTGAAAGCGTGTTAGGATCTAACAAGATCTCGCCTGTATCTTCAATAGATTTTTTGATGTAAAACACACTTTGGTTTTGCAATCCGTTGTTTTTATAACAGAAAAAGAAATCGCCCTTTTTGTACGGGGCAGATTCTTTGTTATAATTCCATAATTCGGTTAAGCGGGTTTTTATTTTAGCGCGAACTTCAATCTTACTGAAATAGTTTTCGGTAAGCACGTTTTGTTCTTTAACCCAGGCTTCTGTCTTGGCACTCTTATCATCTTCGAGCCAGCGGTAAGGGTCGTTTATTTTGATGCCAAAGTAATCGTCGCTTACATTTTCTTTTTCTGTTTTAGGATAACTCCCGATAGCTATAGGGATTGTTTGCGAAGTGAAAAGTAATCCACTTAAACAAAAACTTAAAGTAAATATTATTTTTTGCATACACATTTCAATACAGCTTTGTTAATATAAAACCAAACTAAACAATTTAAGCCCTTAAAGCGGCTTTACTTTTGTAAATGTACATGATAAAAGGCAAACACTCAATAGTAAGCATTACGATGGCCCGAAAGGCTATGGTTTTATTTGCTGTGTTTGTTTTTGGGTTTAACGCAATTGCGCAAGCGCCCAAAGAAACAATTGATAAATATGTGAAGGAAAATAGTGAGAAAGCGATTGATCAAATGATCACGTTTAAAATTCCGGCAAGTGTTATTTTGGCGCAAGCTATTTTTGAAAGTAATTGCGGCGAGAGTTATTTGGCAAAAAAATCGAATAATCATTTCGGAATAAAATGCCACACCGAATGGGGCGGCGATACCATTGTAAAAAGTGATGATACATTAAACGAATGTTTCAGAAAATACAACAGCATTGATGATTCTTACACCGATCATAGTATGTTCTTAAGATCACGAGCACGTTATTCAAATTTATTTAAACTATCGGCTTCTGATTATAAAGGCTGGTGTTTTGGATTAAAAACATCGGGTTATGCTACTTATTGGGCTTATGCGCAAGAGTTAATTAAAGTAATTGAAGAAAATAAACTGTACGAGTTTGATGGAGCGGTTGCAATTGAACCTGTTAATTATGTAAATACGATCACTGAAAATATTTTGCCTAATAATTTTTCGTTACAACACATAACGCTTGAAGATTTTGTAAGTTCGGAAGCACTTTTTATTGAAGAAAGTGACGTGCTAATAAAAAGCCTGGACTTTATTATTGAAGATGAAATAACTGAAATGGTTGAGAATTATCGTTACTCTAAGCCTGTGTCTCACCAAAACAACACGGGGCTTGAAGAAATCACTATCTGAGTGCTTTAATACGTTTAGTTTTTAGCGATCATTAATAACTCCGCAGCTTTGCTGCTAAAAATTTTGCCACGAATTACACTAACTAGTCGTCCCTCAAAAAGTATTTTTTTTTATTATTTGGGCGCCCCCGCCTGCATCAAAAAATTCGGCGGGCAGGCGGGCGGGCTGCTACGGGCTCCGCTTCGCTCCGGCTTTTTTTGTT
>JANYBY010000241.1 GCA_025360565.1 Bacteroidota bacterium | reverse complement strand
CCTTAAATTAAATAATATGACTACCGATAAATTTGTTTCCCGCCACAACGGCCCCCGTGAAAATGAAGTAAAAGAAATGCTGAAAAAAATTGGCGTTTCAAGTGTGGATGAGTTGATCAACCAAACCGTTCCGGCTAATATCCGTTTAAAAGAACCTTTAAAAGTGGGGGCTGCCTTAAGCGAATTTCAATATCAAAAACATTTACGCGCGTTGGGCAAAAAAAATAAAGTGTTTAGATCATACATTGGTTTAGGTTATAACAATAATATTTTACCGGCTGTTATTCAGCGTAATGTTTTAGAAAATCCGGGTTGGTATACAGCCTACACGCCTTACCAGGCCGAGATTGCGCAAGGTCGATTGGAGGCTTTGTTGAATTTTCAAACAATGATCCTTGATTTAACAGGCATGCAATTGGCAAACGCGAGTTTATTGGATGAAGCAACTGCAGGTGCAGAAGCTGCTTTTATGTTTTACAATAACCGAAGCAGGGACAAACAAAAAGCAGGCGCAAATAAATTATTTGTGAGCGAAACCTGTTTTCCGCAAGTGATCGATGTTATTAAAACACGCTCAAATCCGGTTGGTATTGAAGTTGTTGTTGGTAATGCAAACAGTTTTGGTTTAGATGCAAATTATTTTGGCGCAATTATTCAGTACCCTGATCTTAACGGTGAAGCAAACGATTACAGATCATTTATCGAAAAATGTAAAGCTTTAGAAATTCAGGTGGCAGTTGGTTCCGATCTTTTGGCGCTTGCTCTGCTCACTCCTCCGGGCGAATGGGGAGCGGATGTTGTTTACGGAAATTCGCAGCGCTTTGGCGTGCCATTGGGTTATGGCGGACCACACGCTGCGTTTTTTACCTGCAAAGAAGATTACAAACGATTGATTCCGGGCCGCATCATTGGCGTGTCGCAGGATGTGGAAGGCAATCCCGCTTTACGCATGGCATTACAAACGCGCGAACAACATATTAAACGCGATAAAGCAACTTCAAATATTTGTACAGCTCAAGCTTTATTGGCTATTATGGCAAGCATGTACGCGGTGTATCACGGACAAGAAGGCATTAAAGCAATCGCGCAAGGCGTTCACAATGCAACTCATACGGTTGCCGAGGAATTGAAAAAAGCAGGCGTTAAAGTTATTTCCAAAATATATTTTGATACCATCGTTGTTGAATGCGATTCAAACAAGATCATTTCAGCAGCGGAAGCTAAAGAAATTAATTTCAGAAAAGTTGACGCGAAACATGTTGGTATCAGCTTAGACCAAACAGTTGAGACAGAAGATATCGTTGATATTTTATCCGTGTTTGGAATTAAATCCAACGGCGCTGTTCAATCCTCAAAACTGATCCAATCCTCAATCGTCAATCGTACTTCGCCATTCCTTACGCATCCTGTTTTTAATTCCTATCACAGCGAAAGCGAAATGATGCGTTATATAAAACGTTTAGAGAACAAAGATCTTTCGTTAGTGCATTCAATGATCTCCTTGGGTTCTTGTACAATGAAATTAAATGCCGCTTCAGAATTATTGGCATTAACATGGCCCGAATATGCAAACAT
This sequence comes from Bacteroidota bacterium, assembly GCA_025360565.1. GTDB lineage: Bacteria > Bacteroidota > Bacteroidia > B-17B0 > Aurantibacillaceae > Aurantibacillus. The sequence continues at coordinate 6,620 of JANYBY010000241.1, read as the reverse complement.
TCATCCCTTTGCACCGGTTGAACAAGCGCAAGGTTACGCTGAATTAATTAAAGAACTGGATAAAGACCTAAGTAATATTACAGGCTTTGCAAAAATGAGTTTTCAACCAAACTCAGGTGCACAGGGCGAATACGCAGGCTTAATGGTAATTCGCCAATATCACATTGCAAATAACGGTGCCCACCGCAATGTGGCGCTTATTCCGCAATCTGCTCATGGCACAAATCCTGCCAGCGCTGCAATGGCAGGCATGACAATTGTAATTACAAAATGTGACGAAAAAGGAAACGTAGATATTGCCGACTTAAAAGCGAAAGCCGAATTACATAAAGATAAATTAAGTTGTTTAATGATCACCTATCCGAGTACACACGGCGTGTATGAAGAAGGCATTACCGAAATAACAAAAATTATTCACGATAACGGCGGCCTTGTTTATATGGACGGTGCAAATATGAACGCGCAGGTGGGATTAACTTCGCCGGGAAATATTGGCGCAGATGTTTGTCATTTAAATTTGCACAAAACATTTGCCATTCCGCATGGCGGTGGCGGTCCCGGCATGGGACCCATTGGCGTGGTTGAAAAATTAGTTCCTTATTTACCCTCACACCCGATCATAAATACCGGTGGTGAAAAAGGAATTCATGCCGTTAGTTCTGCGCCATTTGGAAGTTCGTTAATATTATTGATCAGTTACGGTTATATTAAAATGTTGGGAAGCGATGGTTTAAAAGCCGCAACCGAAACCGCCATTTTAAATGCCAATTACATGAAAGAAATATTGACGACCAAATTTAAAGTGCTTTATACAGGAACAAAAAACCGTTGTGCGCATGAAATGATCTTGGATTGCAGCGATTTTAAAGCGGCGAGCGGCGTTGAGGTTGGCGATATTGCGAAACGTTTGATGGATTACGGTTTTCATGCACCAACAGTTTCTTTTCCGGTTCACGATACCTTAATGGTTGAACCAACCGAAAGCGAAAACAAAGCGGAGTTAGATCGTTTTTGCGAAGCAATGATCAATATCAGAAAAGAAATTCAGGAAATTATTGACGGCAAAGCCGATAAATTAAATAATGTAATTAAAAATGCACCGCATACAGCCAAACTTATCATTTCAGATAATTATAATAAACCTTATAGCAGAGAAAAAGCGGTGTTTCCGTTAAAGTGGGTAAAAGCAAATAAATTTTGGCCAAGCGTGGCAAGAGTTGATAACGCTTACGGCGACAGAAATTTGGTTTGTTCATGCGCACCAATTGAAGCGTATATGGATGAGGCTGTAGAAGCGTAACATAAAAACATATCATTGTTAAATAATTGATCCTTGCAATTTTTGCAGGGATTTTTTATTTGCTGTATTTGTTCTCAAGCATTGCCTCTTTTAGATTCCAAAATACACTTGCATATTGGGTAATTTTTTGTTATTATTGTTAGCAAATTATGCAAACAACCCCAACCACTACCGTATTTCTTTCTCTTTGCAGCGAACAGCAATCTCCGTTGAGAAATGACCTTGCCTCTGTATTAACCAGTGCAGGGATGAAAGTTGTTCCGGGAGAAAAACCGGCATCTGAAAATATCACGCAAAGCGTTAAACAGAACATTGGCGCAGCAAATTGCGCTGTACTTATTTTGTTCCCGGATTATGCTCTCATTCCCGGAGACAATTCCGGGATTTCACTCGCCAAGTTTCAATTTTTAGAATCTAAAAAACAAATTGAATTAGACCCCGCTTTCCGTTTAATTGTTTGGCTCCCTCCTTCCACAGATCTGCTGGCGCTTGAGCCCGCTCAAATGGAATTCATCAACGAAGTAAGAAACAACATTACCAAAAATATGATCTTTAGTAACGCTTTTTCAGCTTTACAATTGGTTGATGACCTTCGTTCGCTAATGGAAGTAAAAGAAGAAACTGTTTTTGATGTTAATGCCACCGATATATTTTTAATTTCAAATCAATTAGATGAAAGCGAAGCAAGCGAAATAATTGATATGTTAAGCGATATTGTTCCCGTTGAAAAACTCAGCATTATTCAAGACAGCGACATGGATTATTCTGAATTTTGTTCTCAGCAAATTGGCAAAAGTAAATTAGCCGTAGTTTATTTTAAAGAGTCGGCCGACTGGGCTCTTCCCTTTGCACAGCAGGTTTGGAAAAAAATAGGGGGCGCATCATCACACACGCCCATACTTTTAATAGGCGATGAAGACCCTGATACCAATGCGACTAAAAAATTACGTGCACCAAAAGTAATTTCATTAATAGTTGCCGGACAATTAATTCCCCTCGAAATAAAAGTTCAGTTTGATAAAGTAGTTGAAGGTAAAATATAAATTCGCTTCTATACTATAATGTCTAATACTAAAATATGTCCTTATCCCGGTTTACGTCCTTTTACCGAGGACGAATCCATTTATTTTAAAGGGAGGGAAGAACATATTGAAGAAATAATAGGGCAGCTTGAAGAAAAAAAATTCGTAATGCTTACCGGTGCTTCGGGCGATGGAAAATCATCCTTGGTTTATGCGGGTGTTATTCCAAACGCGCGCGCCGGCTTTTTTAAAGCAAAACACAACAGCTGGGTAATTGCCGATTTTAGGCCTGAGCGAAATCCATTGGCAAATCTTACTAATTCTTTAGCCGCAAGTTTAAAAATTAAAGATGAAAAAGAACTCGAAAAACAATTAAGTTACGGTTACTCTTCTTTAATTAATGCTTACAGATCATCCTCCTTTTTTTTGGATCCGGAAAGCGAAACTTTTAAGAAAGCCGATGAACCACAGAAAAAACAACTGCGACGGAAAGCAGCCAATTTGTTGATCTTAGTAGATCAGTTTGAGGAATTTTTTACCAACACCGAAAATTTTTACAATGGTAAGCCATCTTTAAACGCTCATACAACACTCAATCTTCTTTTAGAAACAGCAAAGATCGCGTTAGCGGAAAACCTTCCGGTTTATATTATCTGCACCATGCGTTCAGATTATATTGGCCAATGCGCTTCGTTCAGGGGCTTACCCGAATATATTGGTTTCAGTCAGTTCTTTGTTCCGCGTCTTAAGCGTAAAGAATTGGTGCAGGTAATTGAAGAGCCTGCCATTTTAAGCGGAAGTAAAATTACCAAACGTTTAACCGAAGTTCTCATCAACGAATTAAATGAAGGGATCGATCAGCTTCCGGTGCTGCAGCATGCTTTGAACCAAATATGGAAACTGGCCGATGAAGAAAATACCGAAATGGATCTGATCCATTTTGCAAAATTAGGCGGTATGCCGGCCTCTCAACTCCCTGAATTTGACAGGCTAAAATTTGAAGACTGGTTTAAAGCACTTTCCTCTTTAAAAAAAGAATTTTTAAAATCCCCCTCTCTTAGCAATGTGCTTGATGCGCACGCCAACGAACTTTACGAAACCAGTGAAGAACATTTTCTCAAAAGCGCCGGTCTTTCAATATCAAAAGAGGAAATTAAATCCATTATTTGCTCCACCTTTAAATGCCTTACTAAAATTGATGAGAACCGCGCGGTGAGGAACAGGGTTACTTTAGATGAGATAACCAACATTATAAATAATAAAAATATTACCGCTCAAAAAGTTGAAGCGGTCATAAATCTATTCCGTTCACAAGGCAACACCTTTGTGCGGCCATTCATTACCGAAGATGAAAATTCTAAAAAACTCCCTGGCACTACCGTACTTGATATTACTCACGAAAGTTTGATCCGTAACTGGAGCCTGCTTAAGGCTTGGGTAAATGAAGAAAACGATAACCGAATCAATTTTCTCGATTTTAAAAAACAAGTTGACCGTTGGTTCGCCGAAAAGGGTTCAGATGCAAACAGAAACTGGTGGCAGCGCAGAAGTGCAAATAAAAAAGCGAAAATTTTTTTATTACCAAAAGGTCCACTCTCTTTTTTCAGTGATTGGTATTACGCGGCCAATTTAAATGGCAGTTGGTTATTAAAATACGATCAGCGTGAATTGGCACCGACGCAGAAAAAAACAGAAGCAGAGGAAGCTATAGAAAACTGTAACGAGTTCCTTTCGCGAAGCAAAAAAGTATTTACCCGCAAAAAACAATGGCGCATTGGTTCAATAATTTGGGGGGTTGCCTGGTTTATCTATGTATCAATCGCTGCCTGGCAAGATCAAAAACAAGAAGCCCAAAATGCCGAAATACAAAAGAAAAAAGCAGAGAAGTTTGCTGATATGAAAATTGATAAAATAAACGCAAAAGTAATTGCTCCCTCCAGTTACATTCAGGTAGGTTCTGAATACAAGGCTGATATTTTTGTTACCGCCAGCAGTTCACAGCTCAGCAGTGGTGCAGGCAACATAAAAATTTATCTTGGTAAATTAGATTCTCTTGATGAAATACATGATATTTACGACTCAGTGCCTGTAGAAGAAGGAATGGGCAAACTCTCCATAAAAACTACAAAACAGGGTGGCTTTGATTACGAAGGGCAAATTCAAATTAAAAGTCCTTCAGGAAAAATACAAAAATATCCTTTCTCAAACAGTTTTATGGTTGCCGCCCCAAGTGTGGCAGTTTCAATTGTTGGCCAAAAAGTAATTTATACGGGTATAAATAATTATGTTTCAGTTTCGGTAGCAGGAGTTTCACCAAATGATTTAATTGTTACTTCAAGCAACGCCAAGGTTTCCAAATTAGCTGACAAAGTAGGTCAATATGTAATAAAGGTTTTAGAGGCTGGAGAAATCTCAATCAACGTTTCTATGAAAAAACAAGACGGATCAGTTATTCCGGCAGGCCCACCCTTTAAATTCGTTGCCAGAAAAATTCCTGATCCGGTGATCTATTATGGTATTCATAAGGGAACTTCAAAAATATCAAGGGAAAATCTTTTAAATATCCCTGCAATTGTTGCTGCCGTTGAAAATTTTGATCTCAATGCTAAGTTTACAATTAAGTCTTTTGAATTAATTACCATTGTACAAAATCAAAATACAATAATATCAAATAATTTAAATGGTGATATAACTAAAGAAATGAAGCAATTGATGCAAAAATTAAAAAAAGGCGATAAACTACTTTTTGATAAAATAAAAACAAAAGGTCCCGATGATAAATTAATAGATGCAGCCCCGGTGGTGTTGGAACTTGAAAATTAAACTATACACTGTTAGGTCGAGCGATCCCGATAGCTATCGGGAGAGACCATGTGCAGGAAACAGGAGGCAAGATTAAAAAGATACAAGATTGAAAATAAGAAAAAAAAATAACTAGTGTTCGAAGAAAAAATATGTCCATATCCCGGTTTACGTCCGTTTAACGACGATGAATCTATTTTCTTTAAGGGGAGGGAACGTAATATTGATACCATTATAGAGTTATTTGAAAAGAAAAAGTTTATGATGCTTACCGGCGCATCAGGCGATGGTAAATCATCTTTAATCTACGCCGGTGTTGTACCGCACGCAAGAGCAGGTTTATTTAAAGCAAAATACAATAACTGGGCCGTTGCCGATTTCAGACCGGAAAGAGATCCACTCGGAAATTTATCCCGTTCGTTAAATAGTTTTTTTAAATGGGAAGATGCTGAGGCTCTTCGGAAAGAATTAAGTCACGGTTTTTCTTCACTAATTAATATTTATAAAAAATCTCCGCTTTACCTCGATGTTAAAAGTAAAGAATGGCTGGAGGCCGACGACGCCAAAAAGAAATTATTAAAACGCAAAGCTTCAAACCTTTTAATTGTTGCCGATCAGTTTGAGGAATTTTTTACCAATACCGAAAATTATATCAATGGCTCTGCATCTGTTGAATCGCAGATAACTGTAAATCTTTTATTAGAAACCGCCAAGCTTGCTTTGGCAGAAGATATTCCTATTTATGTGATCTGTACCATGCGATCAGATTACATTGGTCAGTGCGCCGCTTTCAGGGGTTTACCGGAGTACATAGGCTACAGCCAATTTTTTGTTCCGCGGTTAAAACGTAACGAGATCCAACAGGTAATTGAAGAGCCCGCTGTTTTAAATGGTGATAAAATTTCGCGAAGACTTTCTGAAAGATTGTTGAACGATATAACAGTGGGGTACGATCAGCTTCCGATTTTGCAGCATGCCTTAAATCAATTATGGAAAATTGCGGATAACGGAAAAGAAGAAATTGATTTGATCCATTACGCCATGGTAGGCGGTTTGCCAAAAGATCAATTACAGGCGGGAGATAAAACAAGGTTTGAAAAATGGTTTGAAGAACTTCCTGAGTTTAAGCAGAAATTATTCGAAAAACCATCACTCGAAAATATTTTAAACGCCCACGCCGATGAACTTTTTGAGACCGCTCGCGATTATTATATTTCAAAGCTCTCAAAGCAAACGGCCATTTCAGTTGAAAGTGCAAGGCATATTATAAAAACAGCTTTTCAATGCTTAACCAAGATAGATGAATCCCGTGCGGTTAGAAACAGGATGACATTGGAGGAGATAACCAATATCATTGATCAGCAAAATATTAATACTGCCGTTATTGGTGCATTTTTAAATATTTTCCGATTGCAGGGTAATACCTTCTTAAAGCCTTTTCTTACACTTGAGGATCCGGATAAAAAATTATTGCCTGCAGATGTTTTGGATATAAC
>JANYBY010000213.1 GCA_025360565.1 Bacteroidota bacterium | reverse complement strand
TTGCTTGCCGCCCATCGTGAGTTCGAGCAGCGAGCCGGCCTGATCGGGCTCGGGGCCCGACAAGGTACCGGAAAAAGTTACGGCACAGTGAACGATGATGAAGGTCGTGCAGTTGTATACGATTACGTTGGTGATTTTGTTTATTTCTCAGGTTATTTCAACACCTCTACAATAAGCATTGGAACATTCAACTTACAGAATAACGGAGGTGATGAAAATTTTATCGCGAAAGTTAACGCCGGCGGAACCGTGTTATGGGCTAACAGTACCGGCGGTACAGGTACCGATAGGCCAAGGGCCATGTGCATTGAGCCGAGCGGAGCCATAAATGTTGTTGGAAATTATGCTTCCACATTTACTGTTGGAGTTAGCACGCTTACCAACGCGGGTAATTTTGATATTTATTGGATGCGCTACGGACCAACAGGATCAATACTTACAGCAACAGGGTACGGATCAATTAATCGGGATGATGCAAATTCGATCGCGGCCTACAATGGTTTTTATTATATCGGCGGCGCTACAAAAAGTTCAACACTCGCTTTTGGCTCCAACACAATTACAAACGCCAACCCCGGAACATACGATGGATTTATTTTGGAGGTAAATTCTAGTTTTGTTGAATCGTGGGTGGGTTCATTTGGTGCCGCAGGCGATGAACAAATAAATTCGGTGGCGTATAACGGCACGCTGCATGTTACAGGCACGTTTAATAGTTCAGTGGTCACGATGGGCGGTTTTACTTTAAATAATGCTAGTCCCGGTACAAACGATATTTTGGTGGCACAAATTAATTCGGGGCACAACACGGCTTGGGCAAACTCCATTGGAGGAAATGATAACGACGCGGCTTATACTATTCTTCAATATCAATACAATGTAATTTATGTTGCCGGATCTTTTAACAGCGCTTCAATTACAGTTGGTACGCATAGCCTAAATAATATCGCGACAGGAAAATCGGATATATTTGTTGGAGCTTTTGATGAAACAGGGGCAGGACTGCTCGCAAAAAGCGCGGGTGGCAATTCAGATGATGTTTGTTATTCGGCAAGTATTGGTTTAGCCATGATTGAGTTGGCAGGATGGTACAATTCGCCAACGGCAGCATTTGGGTTAAATCCGGTATTAACAAACGCGAGTGCCGGCACCAACGATGTGTTCATTGCAACACTGATCGATCCATCAAGCGGATTAAAAGAAGTGAACGGAACTAAAAATATTTCACTCTATCCAAATCCAACTAACGGTATACTGCGAATAGTTGGGTTAACAGGGCAAAACGTACGGATTGAAATTCACAATGTTGTTGGCCAAAAAGTATTTACTTCTAAAACCGAAAAGCAAAATTACCGGATCGATATTTCAGATCAACCTTCCGGAATTTATTTTGTAAATATTAAAACTGAAAATGAATCGTACTCCGGTAAAATTTTAGTAGAGTAGAAAGGAATGTTAAAGAATTTGCTTTTTATTTATTTACTGATAGTTTCATCAGCTTGCCTAGGGCAGCATCCCGGAAACGCGAAAATGCCTGATGCTTTTTACAAATGTTGGACTGCTTCGCCTGAGGAAGATATTGATGATAATTCCATTTCGGATACATACAGGCCTTGCGATTTTAAAGAATTCAGAAAAGGTTTGTTCCGAAAAAAAATGGAATTTTTTAAAAATGGAAAATGCACCTGGCTTAAATACGCGCCTAACGATAAAGATTCGCTCATAAATGGGGAATGGTTTTATAAGCGCGGTAAAGTGGCCATTAAAAACGAAAAAAAAGAAATTGTTATCATATTTAAAATTGAACATCTTGCTTTTAATCAAATGAATATTGTGATTAAATACGAATGAAACTTTTGAAAGCCCAAAAAACATTTGTACCTTGGTAAAGTGCAACGACCTAATTCTTAAATAAAAAATAAGCCATGATAAAAAAAATAATTTTAACCGCTTTACTTCTTCTAACAATAACTTGTTTTTCGCAAAAGAACCAGCCTGGCGCCGAAACTAATGTGAAGGCAGG
>JANYBY010000193.1 GCA_025360565.1 Bacteroidota bacterium | reverse complement strand
ACTTAAGCCATCTTTATTCGTAAAAAGAATAAATGTTCTTCCGTCATATCTATACACGCCGGCGTTGGTTGCTATCCACATATTGCCATCGCTGTCTTCTTTTATGTTCCATATTTCATTACTTGCAAAACCGGTTTCAGTTACAAAATAAGTAAAGCCTTTTTCATTGAACTTCATTAAACCGCCACCGTATGAACAGAACCACATATTTCCTTTTGAATCGGATAATAAATTCATAATGTAATCACTGCTTAATCCATTGTTAGTTAAATAATGTGTAAAAGCATATTTCAAAGTTCCTTCAACAGAATTTTGGGTAAGCTTTGTAACGCCCCCACCTTCTAAGGAAAACCAGATGTTTCCCTCTTTATCTTCTGTTATATTTCGTATGGTTTTTGAGGCATCGCCAACTTCAACACGAAAGTGCTCAAAGTTTTTTCCATCAAATTTTGAGATCACGCCTTTAGTGTAACCAAACCAATAATTTCCTTTTCTATCTTCAAATACACTCCAAACAACATTACTTTTTAAACCCTCTTTATCTGTATAAACATAAAATCCTTTCCCGTTGTATTTCATCACGCCCCCACCTTGGGTTGCAAACCATAAATTACCGACATTGTCCGATAACGTACTAACTATTTTGTGATCGCTTAACCCTTCGCTTGTACCATAGTGTGTAAAAAGATTTCCCTGAAATTTAGAAACTCCGCCGCCGTCTGTACCAAACCACATGTTTCCACTTTTATCCTCGAGAATGCAGTAAACAAAATTCTGTGACATTCCTTCTTTGATAGTAAAGTTTGTAAATGAATAATTATCCTGATCTCCCGCTTTTTTATGGCATAGTTTAGAAACCCCATTGACAGTACTAAACCACAGGTTTCCATTTCTATCTTCAAAGAGGTCGGTTATTTCGGAAAAGATCAAACCTTCTTTAACCGAAAAATTAGTAAAGTTTTTCCCATCATACTGCGAAACCCCATTGCTTGTACCAAACCAAAGATCTCCATTTTTATCCTGTTTTATCCGCGTTACCGAATTATTGCAAATACCCTGCTTTTCACTAAACCGGTAAAAATTTTTTCCGTCGTATTTAATAGCGCCGTGACCATCAGTGCCAAACCATATATTTGCGTCTTTATCCTGCAGCATACATAAAATCCGTTTGTTACTTAGCCCTTGTTCATTTCTATAGTAAGTAAAATTTTTACCGTCGTATTTAGTCGCTCCGCCCGAATAGCCACCGATCCATATATTTCCATCTTTATCTTCCAGTAAACTCGTTGTAACATTGTCTCCAATACCCTCATTGAGTGTAAACGCTGTAAAATAAATACCATCGTATTTTGTAACACCGTTATTATTTGTTCCTATCCAGATATTTCCTTTTTTATCTTCAATTAAACAGGTCACATATAGATTGGATAGGCCTTGCCTCCCCGATAAGAGTGTAAAGTTTTTGCCGTCGTATTTTACAATTCCGGCACCATATATCCCCAGCCAAATGTTACCCCTTTTATCCTCCATCATACAGGTAATTTGGGTATGTTTCAGCCCTTGCAGCTTACCAAATGAAGAAAAACTATATGGGTTTTGGTCTTTTACGGAAGGGTCTTTTGCCAAGGTAACATCAGGTACTCCCACTAAAACGGGTTTATGAACAGCTAATGTTTTTTGAGGAAATAAAAATGAATCTTTCCCCGGAGTTGCGATCACAGGCAGACCGGCAATTACACTATTTGGTTTTATAAATGGATGTACATTTGTATTTGCAGGAATAAATTTTGGTATTCCCGCTGTTACGATCGCTGGTTTTACATCAACAATTTTTGGTCTTTCTACACTGTCAATAGAAACAAACTTTCCTTTGATCTCCTCTATTTTTATCTGGTAACCTATATTTTGTTTTTGCTCTTTTTGTGCGCAGGATGAAAAGAGTACCGTGAGTACAAAAATTACCAGGCCCTTTAAATCCACTTTTTTCATTAACACCTAAATATATAGATTAAATCTTATAAATCTCAAACCCACGTTCAAAATAATTGATCATACAAACCTATTGATTTGAACAAAAAAAATTTGAATATCTAAGGTTTATGGGCAGTTGATCCGGAGAGATTGCCTTGCGGCTTTCTCTCCTAACCGGCTTAGTGGATCAATAAATCGACTGCGCTTCGCTTCGTCGGTTTTTATTTTCCTTCAAATCCCTGCAAGCAAGCCTGCCGGATTATTCGGAAAATAAAAATGCCCCGCCGAAAAGGCGAGGCATTTATTGATCAAATCGTGGACTCGGAGAGATTGCCTTACGGCGATCTCTCCTTTCCCTTCGTCAACATCAAATGAACTCTGCTGCGCAGAGTTTTTTTTATTTTCCTTCATCTGCGCAAGAGTAAAACTCATGCTTCGATTCCGGAAAATAAAAAAGTCCCCCGCTTTGGCGGGGGACTTCATTTGATGCATTCTGTGGACTCGGAGAGATTCGAACTCTCGTCCAAATAAGGAAAAAATAAGCTTTCTACAAGTTTAGAATTAACTTAGTTTTCGATTCAAGCCAGGCGTTAATTCAAACCAAACTTAAACTTAGTTACTAATATTGCTTTTGCCCGTAACACTGCAAAAACAAACTGCACATTTATGATGCTTTACCCGAGGCGCGGAGCAGTTTAGCTCCCCGGAAAGCAAAGGTCACTTAATCCTAGATTAAGCAGCCATAGCGTAAGAGTTATCTTCGCCAAATGAAAATTTTGAAAGTTAAATTTAAAGAGCCATTCTTACAACGCTCTACATGCTTACTTACTTAGTGCGCTTACTGTCAAAACCGGTCGAGCCCATATTAATTTTCGAATTTTTTATTTCCCGAATTTTAGAATGAAGTTATTCCAAAATCCCACAAACCTACAATTCAAAAATTAGTTAAAAAGAACGTAGCGCAAAGATACGCTATTTTAAGCCTTAAAAGTAGTTTTTTACTATATTTAACGCATCAAACATTCTATATCATGAAAAAGATCTTTACCCTTATAATGCTTTTAACCGCGGCAACTTATATTGCTCAGGAAACCGTTAAATCAAAAGCCTTAAAATTAAAATACACCCCGCCTGCAGGCTGGAACGCGCAAGAGTTTGGAAGCCCCACATCCCTTAACTGGGAAGAACAAGGCAATGCCCTTTGCAAATGTTCGGGACTGAGTTTTTTTAAATCGCATAAAGACGGTAAAATGAATGTGGTTGTTTACCCAAGCACACAGTCGGGTTTAGATTCTATTAAACGCAATTTTGTTGGGAATTTACGTTTTGACAATGTGGAAAAATACGACAAAACAAAAAATAAATTCTTTTCCTTCGAAAAAAAACGTTCAAATTTTACCGATATAAAAACAAACAAAAAATCGTTTGAAGTTATAAGGTATTACGCCAAGGTGGAAGATCATTTTTACATCATTTACGTTTGGCAGGAAAACATGAACGCGCTCAGCCCATCAAACGAAAAAGAAATATTTGAAATGGTGAATGCTATTGAACCCATTAAATAAAGATGCAAGAATCAGGATAAAAGGGATGCATGACCTGAACGCCAAAGTTTTCCTTTTATATTCCGAAATAAGTCTTCACAAGATTATTCAACTATCAAATTTGAAAAATGACAGAAGATATTCTAGAATACAGTCCGGAAGATAAATATAAAATGCAGAGGAAATTAGGCTTCAATTTTCTTTGGATGGCTTTGCCCGCGGTAATCATTATCCTTTATCTTAATAATACCACATCAAGCGAAAGAGACGGAGGCGGTTTTATGTTCTTCATTTTATTTCCAGGATCACTTGAACTCTTACTCATCTTCAGGCAAAAAAAAATATTGTCGTTTTTAAAAAGGAACAAAAAACGTGTGCTTACAGGTATCATCACCAAAAAAGAAGCTCACCTCAGAAGAGGAAGAAACAATAATTCTCATTTTTATATTCAGATAGATAACAGAGAAGAGTACTCGTTTAAAAATGAAACGCAATTCAACTCACTACAAACAGGCATGGCTGTGCGCCTCATTTTTTTAGAGGATTATGCTGATTTTACAGGCCTGGAGATCATTGAAAATACGGAAGTAAAAAAATCTGCCCCTCTAAAGACAAACAAAGAATCTGAAACCCCGCTCATAAAAACAGGGCTGACTGAAGAAGAAAAGGCAATCATTGTAAATGCACGATCAAAGCATATTAAACGGAAACTTGTTTTTATAATACTTTTTGGGCTCTTTGAAATTCCGGGTCTTCTAATGATTATCGTCAATCCTGAAACCCTTAATCTTGTAGTAGTAGGAATACTTCTTCTTCCTTATGTATTATACTTATGTTTTGTTGCGCATCGCTTTAACAAGGATCTACGAAGACAGGAAAAAATATGTATGCATTCTGTTATTACCGATAAAATGGAATCTGATCGATTATTGATCAATAACGAACCGGAAGACTTTTCAAAAAATAATTTTTATTATGTTCGTTGTAAAGAGGGCTTATTCAATGTTTCAAAAGAGTTTTTCAATCAATGTGATGCGGGTAAAACTATTTATTTTGAAACCGCTAAATATTCGGGCACGCTTCTTTATATAAACCTGAAATAATATTTAATCGTCCATCAAATTTTCCGTAGTTCACGTCACTAAAGGGGATGTTCAAAAAATCAGCAGATGTTTTTACTATAACGAAGGCGGAATAATGCGCCCGCGATTGAACGAAAAGCCCGGCGTAAAATTTTGCTTAGTGTTTGCGGAGCGAGGAGGCGACCGAAGGAAGCCACCGGAGCCCGACAAACACTGCAAAATTTAAGCCGGCTTGAAGTGAAAGCGCGATAAGGCGCCCAAATAAAACATCTTAAAATCTACTTTTTGAGGTTAGACTAATTACTTTTAATCAATTCCTTTACCTTTTCCATGTCCAGATCTTTTCTCGAATACACATCTTTAATGCCATATTCAATTTTATGATCAGGTATTATACCGTGGCCCGTAATTTGCGGACAAACATCGTGCGCAATTCTAAACGCCGGCACTCGTACTTTTATTTTTGTATTAGGTAATTTATAGTACGGTGTTACCCCCGCATTACAGCCTTCCATAGCCCCGGCAGTTTCTTCCCCAATAAAAACAGCTCGGTTATTATACTTTAGGTAAGCCGCCACTAAACAAGACGCCGAAAACGAACCGCCGTTTATTAATACAAATACTTTTTTAGAGAAGTGATTTTTTTTAACCGGCTTTATCGTGTAAACATAATTGTCGGTATCGTGTATGGTTTTCTTTTTTGCAATATGTTTAAATCCGAAACGCATTAATTTAAACCAGATATTTCCTTTAACATGTTTCCGGTCGGGATAATTTTTAATTCCCGTTCGTAGTGTTTGGGTTTGACTCGAATCAAGCAAATATCCCAATAACTTATACGAATTCTCTAAACTCCCGCCCCCATTGTATCGCAGGTCAAGAACAAGATTATCGGAATTATTCTCTTTCATTTTTCTGAAAATATTTCGGTAGGCTTTAGCATACCTTCTTCGCGAAAAAGAACCAAGCCGTAATACCATTGTTTTATTTCCGCTATCAATGAACTTATATTTTAAATTCGCTTTTTTACAAACTGTAAATAAAGTATCCTCCTTCGGAAAAACGGGTATTGCGGGTACATTTTTTATTTTTACAGCCGGATATTTTACCTCTTTTAATAAGCTAACACCACTCTGTTCGAAGCCCGAAGCTTTAAATTGAACAGTGAAAGTATCTCTCCGCCCAAATAAAGCCGGATAATAACTTCCGAATCCTAATTTTAAATAATAATCTTTGCCCGTAACATTATAACCATCGGTCGTAATAAGCTGTTTACACATTTTTATCATACTGTCGCAAGGCACGCCGTTTATTTTTGTAACCTCAGTTCCCTTTTTAATAAGCGTATCTCTTTTTTTGTTTATGGAGGCGATCATATAAACTTTATTTTGGATGGGGACAAAAACATAAGGTGAAAAGCTTAGCCATTTTTTTAAAGATGCTTTGGTATATTCTCGTGAAGGCAAGGCCTCAGTGTGCCCGCAGTTCATTTCCCCTAAAACAATTTTTAATTTAATACGAAATTGCTTTTCGGTTAAACTATCGGTTAAGGTTTGGTTAAGGCTGTCGAAAATAGCCTTGTAACGCCAGCGGGGTTTATAAATACCTATAACGGGATGCATTTTTAAAATGGCGTTTTCCATTACCCCGGCGTCTTCTAACAATTGCTTTGGGGAATATTTTCTTGTAAGAACATTTTGTTTTGTTGTTTGTGAGAACATTTCACACTTTAAAAAAAAAGTGAAAAATAATAATATATAAGAGAATTTTAAAATGGCGCCTCTGCCTTTGGCAGAAAACTTATATGACCTTATATTACTTATATGTATCAATTTTTTGTTTTAAACCAGTACTTCCTTAATAGTTTAAGCGGTATATTTGCCTCAGCTTAAATGGAATTTAACAAGGCTTAAAGTTACAAATTAACTATGGCAAATATGACAAAATTAAAAATTGGCGTACTGCGCGAAGAAAAAAATCCGCCAGATAAAAGGGTACCCCTTACTCCTCTTATCTGTTCGGATCTGACGCGTAAACATTCAAACCTTGAAATTGTTGTACAGCCCAGTAAAATACGCTGTTACAGCGATCAGGAGTATACCTCTTTTGGGGTTACACTTCAAGAAGATCTGAGCGATTGCGATGTACTAATGGGTGTTAAAGAAGTGCCCGAGCAATTTATGATCGCCGGTAAAAAATATTTTTT
>JANYBY010000174.1 GCA_025360565.1 Bacteroidota bacterium | reverse complement strand
TTTTAGACAGCGAAACAATAAACTTAAAGGAATTTAATCAAGGAATTTACTTTTTACTGCTTAAAAATAAAGAGGGAAAACTGCTTTATTGCAAAAAATTAATAAAAGAGTAGTCATTTTTAGGCTTCCCAATTAAGTTTTGGGTTAAAGCGTATTATTGCCATATAGTTTTTTCTTTCAAAGTCCAAAATTCTTCAAAAAAAGACTCCAAAAATGGCTTAAATGCCAATTAATTCATAAATTAGTGCCTCATTTATGCATTCTAAAATTCACTCATTCTTAAATTCTAAAATTAAATAATATGGCTTACGACATTGACATGATCAGGAAGGTTTACGAAAACATGCCTTCAAAAGTTGAAGCGGCGCGCAAATTAATTGGTCGCCCTTTAACATTAACCGAAAAAATATTGTATTCGCATTTGCATGCTGAGCAAAAAACCGAAAATTTTGAAAGAGGAAAATCCTATGTTGATTTTTCGCCGGATAGAGTGGCTATGCAAGATGCAACAGCCCAAATGGCTTTGTTACAATTTATGCAATCGGGTCGCCCTAAAGTTGCTGTGCCATCTACTGTGCATTGCGATCACTTGATCACTGCAAAAAACGGTGCTGGCGAAGACTTAGCTTTTGCTAAAAACGAAAGTAAAGAAGTATTTGATTTTTTAGGATCGGTATCCAATAAATACGGGATTGGTTTTTGGAAACCGGGTGCGGGAATTATTCACCAGGTTGTTTTAGAAAATTACGCTTTTCCCGGTGGAATGATGATCGGTACCGATTCGCACACTGTTAACGCGGGTGGCTTAGGTATGATCGCCATTGGTGTTGGCGGTGCCGATGCTTGTGATGTAATGGCAGGATTAGCTTGGGAATTAAAAATGCCGAAATTAATTGGCGTAAAATTAACCGGTAAATTAAGCGGGTGGACAGCCCCTAAAGATGTTATTTTAAAAGTTGCAGGTATACTTACCGTTAAAGGCGGAACAGATGCGGTGGTTGAATATTTTGGTGAAGGTGCAACATCTATGAGCTGCACAGGTAAAGGAACCATTTGTAATATGGGCGCCGAAATTGGCGCTACTACTTCAACCTTTGGTTATGATGATAGTATGAGCCGTTATTTAAAAGCTACAGGCCGCGCCGATGTTGCCGCTTTAGCCGATAAAGTAAAAGAACATTTAACAGCAGACGCGGAAGTTTACGCAGACCCTAAAAAATATTTTGATCAGGTAATTGAAATTGATCTTTCCACTTTAGAGCCACATGTAAACGGCCCTTTTACGCCGGATCTTGCAACGCCAATTTCTAAATTAAAAGAAGCCGCTATTGCAAACGGTTGGCCAACTAAAATTTCGGTTGGTTTATTAGGTTCTTGCACCAACTCTTCGTACGAAGATATTTCGCGCGCGGTGAGTTTAGCCAAACAAGTTTCTTCAAAAAATTTAAAAGCAAAATCAGAATATTTAATTAATCCGGGTTCAGAACAAATTCGTTTCACTATTAAGCGTGACGGGTTTTTAGATGTGTTCGATCAAATAGGCGCAAAAGTATTTACAAATGCTTGTGGCCCTTGTATTGGTATGTGGGACAGGATGGGTGCCGAGAAACAGGAAAAAAATACAATTATACATTCATTTAACAGAAACTTCGCGAAACGCGCGGATGGAAATCCGAATACCTACGCGTTTGTGGCAAGTCCCGAAATAGTTACAGCAATGGCCATTGCAGGTGATCTAACGTTTAATCCTTTAACCGATTTTTTAACGAATGAAAAAGGCGAAAAAGTAAAATTAGACGCGCCATCCGGGGATGAATTACCTACAAAAGGATTTGCGGTTGAAGACGCAGGTTTTCAAGCACCGGCGGCTGATGGAAGTAAAGTAACTATAAATGTTTCGCCCACAAGCAAACGTTTACAGTTGTTAGATCCATTCTCTGCATGGGAAGGAATTGACCTGAAAGGCTTGAAACTATTAATTAAAGCCAAAGGAAAATGTACAACTGACCATATAAGTATGGCCGGGCCATGGTTAAAATTCCGCGGACATTTAGATAATATTTCGAACAACATGTTAATTGGCGCGGTAAACGCGTTCAACGAAAAAACCGATTCGGTAAAAAATCAATTAACAGGCGCTTACGAAAGCGTTCCAAAAGTTCAGCGTGATTACAAAGCAAAAGCAATTGGTTCAATTGTTGTAGGTGATGAAAATTATGGTGAAGGTTCTTCGCGTGAGCACGCGGCCATGGAGCCACGTCACTTAGGCGTTCGTGCGGTATTAGTAAAATCATTTGCAAGGATCCACGAAACAAATCTTAAAAAACAAGGGATGTTAGGTTTAACCTTTGCCGATAAAGCAGATTACAATAAAATTCAAGAGAACGACAGCATTGATATTATTGGTTTAACAAGTTTCGCTCCAGGTAAACAACTTACTTTAGTTTTTAACCATGATGATGGAAGCAAAGACGAAATTAAAGTGAACCATAGCTACAACGCTCAACAAATTGAGTGGTATAAAGCAGGTGGCGCTTTAAATATCATTCGTGCGAATGTGAAGGCTTAGGAAATTAAGAATTAAATTATGAATTAAAAATGAGCCGTTCTGAAAAGAGCGGCTTTTTTTTTCAAATAGTATTCTAACGGTCGTTAAATTAATACCGATATTAAAAAGTTAAACTTTTGTTTTTCGGTATTAATTATTTGAGTAGTTTTAGATATTTGTGCAAAAAAGTTTGCAAACCAATTACTCTGATGTTCTTTTTTAATAGGTAATCTGTGCCCGATTTGGGTACAATTATAAAAGTATACTTCGGTTTTAATTCCTCTAAACTTTCTGTAATTCCTCTCGAAATACTTGGTGTAGCGGAATTCTTTATCTCAATGCAGGCAAAAGGTTTTATGCCCTTCACTAAAACAAGATCCATTTCACTGCCATCGTGTGTGCGGTAAAAGTAAGGCTGTATGCCCCGCGGAAGCAACTCCAGTATTTGCTCAATAACATACCCTTCCCATAAATTTCCGAGAGCAGGATGGAATTTAAGATCAGAACCCTTATAAATATTCAATAAATAATTAAGTACACCGCTATCGCGGATGTAAACTTTTGGCGCTTTTACAAGCGATTTTTTGCTATTAAAATGATATGCTGGTAATTTACGAACCATAAAAGCTCCGCTCAAATAATCAAGGTAACGATTAATAGTAACCGGACTAACATCCAATCCTTTTGAAAAAGAATGAGCGTTCCAGATTCCACCATGGTGATGAGCCAGCATACGCCACAATCTCATCATTAATTCTGTTGAAAAAGTAACACCGAAGAGTTGGTTAAGATCTCTTTCAATAAAGGTACGAACAAAGCCATCCATCCATTTGTGCTGTAAAATATCACTTTTGGCAAGGTAGGAATCCGGAAAACCGCCTCTGTACCAATGCTTTTGAAGATGTTTGGCCGCATCGGGTAATTCAATTAAATTAAAAGGTGATACATCGATATAATAGATCCTGCCGGCCAAAGATTCGCTGGCATTTTTTATGAGTTCAGGCGAAGCCGAACCTAATAACAGGAATCTTCCGGGTCGTTTTTTAGAATCGATCAAATGACGCAAAAGGGCGAAAAGTTCCGGCATCCTTTGTATCTCATCTATTATCACACAATCGTCAACTAGTTCCTCCAACAAAAGTTGAGGATCGTAAAACTTTTGCCTGTCGGCCGGACTTTCAAGATCAAAATACAGCGTGTTACGCTTATTACCCTTTTTGAATAATTTAGCCATAGTAGTTTTACCGCATTGCCTTGGCCCAATGAGGGCAACCGCCGGGAACTGCTTCATTAAAGTACCAATGGAATCTGTATTTAACCTCTTGATCATCCCCAAAGGTAAAAAATTAATACCGAAAAACAAAAGTTTAATTATTATATTTCGGTAATATTTAAATATTTTTTTATCAAAATCAATAGATATTACAATTATTTCTGATTTAGCTCCGGCATTGAAACCGAAAAAAAGTGTTTAAAGAGCTTAAATTTATAGCCCAAATAAAAACCGTTCTTTAAGAATAATTATTACATTCGCATATTAAAATACCACATTATAAATGAAAAGAAACCTGATAAATACCTTAATCGTTGTATTATTTTTAAATTCTTTCCTGTTTTCGCAAAACGATAAAATTACACTTGCCTTTAAAAAAAGTATTGAACAGGAAAAAAAATACGATTATTCTTCGGCCATACAAACCATGTATGATGAAACCGATACCAATACCTATGAAGTAATTATCAGACTTGGATGGCTGTATTACAAAGGCGATTACAAAAAAAGATCGGAATATTACTACCAAAAAGCAATTAATGTGATGCCAAACGCTATTGAGCCGCGTTACGGGTATTGTTTTCCGGCGTATTTATTAGAAAATTATAATTCGGTGATTGCGCAAGATAAAAAGATCCTTGAAATAGATCCCAATAATAAAACGATCAATTCTAATTTAGCGCATATTTATTATTACAATAAAGATTATAACAACGCATTGATCTATTTTCAGAAAGTGATAGATCTTTATCCTTGGGACTATGAAAATAATTTAATGATGGGTTGGGCCTATTTAAAACTCAACAAAAATCAAGAAGCGCAGCAGGCGTTTAATACTGTGCTCTTATATTCTCCAAAAGATGTTTCGGCCAACGATGGATTAAATTATTTGCATAAAAATGATACAAAGGATCAAAAATTACTGGACGCTTTTTATAAAAGTTATAGCTTAACTGATGCCAAGGATTACAAAGGCGCTATTGAAGCCCTAAAACCTGTTTACGATAAATCTTCGTATTATACCAATGTAAGATTAGGCTGGCTCTGTTATTTAGCAGGAATTCAAAATGAAGCATTAAATTATTACAAGCTTGCAACAGAATTAAAACCTAAAGCCATCGAACCTAAATTAGGTTTGGCCAACATTGCATCTGTAATGGGAAATAAAAACGATCAGCGGGTGCAGTATGATGCTATTATTGCAATTGATCCGCACAATACCTACGTTCGATATCAGTTAGGGCTGATGGATTATTACAAAAAAGATTATCCCGCGGCAATAACGCATTTCGAAAAAATTGTAAGCCTTTACCCAACAGATGCGGATGGAATTTTAATGTTAGGCTGGAGCAATTGGCAAATGGGTAAAGTACCTGAGTCGAAAGCTTTTTTTAATAAGGTTCTTTGGGAATCGCCGGATAATGCATCTGCCTTACAAGGTTTAAATTCGCAGCAACCTAAGGCCGCGGAGCCTTTACAGAAATTGAGAAAAGGTTAGATTTTTTCGCAAGCTTTTAATGGCTTTTACCAAGCCTACACATCATAGTTTAATGCAAAACAGAGCGCAAACCATAGATCTGCTAAAAGGAATTGCCGTTCTTTTAATGATACAAGTACATATTGTAGAATTATTCTCCAATCACGCGTTTAATAATAGCATAACCGGAAAATTATTGATGTTTGCCGGCGGCCCGCCGGTGGCGCCGGTTTTTGTATTGCTGATGGGATATTTTTTGGCGGCTTCCAAAAAAACAACGGTAGGATTAATAAAACGGGGCGTAAAAGTTTTTTGTCTCGGTATGCTTTTAAACATTGCTTTAAATTTTAATTTAATTCTTTCTGTTGGCAACGGAACCCTTAATATTGAATTACTGCCGTACATTTTCGGAATCGACATTTTACAATTTGCCGGTTTGGCTATTGTTGTTATCGCGTTACTAAAAAATTTCCTGCATAACAGTTTGATCCTAATTTTTACATTAATAATTATTTCGGCGAGCTTGGGTAATTTATTTTTAGAAATAACACCGCAGAACGATATTCTTAAATATATTTCCGCACTATTTTACGGCAGCGTTCATTGGTCCTACTTCCCTTTATTACCATGGCTCTCCTACCCTTTGGCGGGTTTCGCGTTCTATCAAATTCAACAAAAATATACTTTTGAATGGCAAAAAAAAACGATAACTAAATTAATTGCTCCTGTCCTGTTTATATGCCTTCTTTTTTTTACCGGCAAATACGCGGTTGATACTTCTGCCGAATTGCCTTTGTATTACCATCACGCTCTACCATTTTTTTTATGGGTAATTGCGTTTATTTGTTTTTATGCGTATTTTATAAATGGCATGAATAATTTATTAGGAAATAGTTTTTTGATGAAATATTTAAAATGGATCGGAAAAAATGTGACACTTATTTATATCATTCAATGGATAATTATAGGCAATGTTGCTACCGAATTGTACAAAACAATTTCTTCCCCTTCGACTCTGTTCTTTAGTTTTTTTGCAGTGCTTGCGCTTACAAGTTTACTTGCTTATTCCCTGTTATCGTTGAGAAAAAAAATTAGTAAGCCGGTTTAATCGGGAAGATTTCTTCGGAAATACAATCAGTTTTACATCCTTTTAAAACCATCCAAATTCAGCAATTCATTTTCGTCAAACACTCCGGGATCAATTATGGTGGAGCGATATTGTCCGCGTATGGCTTTTATCCAACGCTTCCCCCTTTCTATCAATTCAAAATTATCATCCATTAAACGGCCGCGCATTACCAAAATACCAAGATCCGCGCCTTCATACAAATAATTATCTTTTTGCGTGATCTGTAAAAAGAAAGCTTTATTATCATCCACCACGGATTGCCGGTGCGCATCCATTTTTACAAATTGAATATTGCCATTCTTTTTCATTTCCCAAATTCCCGATTCAGGAGCTTTAGTGGCGAGCTCCAGCGTTTTAATGGTGTGTTTAATTACGAGCTGGCTCCAACTATCCATATTTTCCGAGGCGGCCCAGCGATCACACAATTGGTTCACATTTATTTCGTAAGGAATTTCGAGCCACTCGAGCATATGAAATAAAAATAATGGCACATCCTCCATAGCAAATTTTGAATGGTTGGTTAAAGAACTCACACCCGAAACTCTGGGATTTAATTCGCCCAAATAAATTTCGCCATTGTCCTTATCAATTAAAAAATCCAACTCAAAATAACCTTTGTATCCTTCTTTGCGAAGCTGATCGCCAAATAACTGTGTGTATTTTTTTGCTTTTTCTCTTATATCAGATGTAAACGCATTCGGAAAAATTTCGTTCCCGCACCAGCCGCCTTTATATGGCGTTAATTCTTTAAAACCTACCAACTCTGTCATCAGCGGAGCTACCAAAGTGCCATGCTGCGTAACGCACCCTTCGATGGCAGTGCCATAACAGTTAATGCGTTTCATTATTTTTACTTCTTTTTCGGCAATGATTTCTTCTTTATATTCATTAAAATCAGCCTCACTAGAAATAAAAAAAGTTGTGTGGCCCGAATCGCCGAACGGTGTTTGTACCACCAATTCATTTCCCAGTTTTTTTGAAACCTCTCTTAGTTTTTCATAACTGTTAACCGGTGCTAAAACATTGGGAACGCAAGCTACGCCGGCTTTTTCGGCAATGCGGTTTGTATTAACTTTATTATCGAGAAAGGACCGTAATTTAGCGGAAGGGAAACACACATCGAGCCCGATGGCTTTTGCTAATTCTTCCGTTCTTTCATCAAACATTAAAAAAAGTGCTTTTCCTTTTTGTCCGTTAACCGCACGTGAATTAATATATTCTATTACTTCCGGATGCTGTAACAAATAATTATTAATATCTTCAATACTTGTAAACTCTTCGTGCGGCACTTCTTCTTGTGGCGAAAATAAATTTGGGTGCTGACCTTCAAAACAATCAATATGACTTATGAATTTAAAATTGCTGATCCATTCATCAATACCTAATAAATTAAAGTTTGTTGCGCTAATAAAATAAACCGGCACTTCATTCGACTTGAAGAATGTTTTAATATCGTTAAAGCTTTTAAGTATTTTTTGTGATGCCATAAAATATTTTTATTTTTTCGGTTTTGATTTATTGAAATCCTGAAAAGGCATTGCGCCCATGGCCGAAACTGTATTTTTTCTGTTCAGCGCTTCCTTAGTAAAGATCTTTAAACCTAATTCTGCTCGGTACCCGTGTATTTCTTTTACATCCAAAGCGATCATAAAACGAATAATTTCTTCGCTGATAACCTGCCCCGGCACCAAAATAGGAAAGCCCGGCGGGTAAGGAATTACAAAAGAAGTAGATACCAACTCTTTCCCGGTTTTCATTTCGTTTAAACAATCTTTTAATAACACATATTCACAAAGATCCTCTTCGTATGCCAGGAAAAAAGCTTCGCGGATATTACCTCCCGGAACACCCGGTGCGGCTAAGAATGAGCGATGAAAGGTACTGAAATCTGGCAACGGAGGAACATCCTTTATGAGCGACTGAATTTGTTTACGCGAAATTTCAACTTCTCGTTTGTTTAACGAACGGTTACTTTCATCTAACTCTTCGGCAATTTGTAATAAGGCGTTAATTAAAAAAGTTACGCTTCCACGGGTAGTTCCAATATTGGTCATTAATAAAACTGTGTTGCGCGATGTTTTATTTAATTGAATATTGAAACGCTCCATTAAATATTTATTTTTAAAATCGTCACCTGTAATTCCGGCTTTTCCTACGGAGAGCGTTACCTTTGTGGGATCTAAAACAAATTCATCTTTTTCCCAAGATTCCTCCATCCTATCCCATCCATTCTTCACCGTGTAATACTCGCTTAAACCGCACTGCCGGTATGTTTCAGGAATAAGGTCTTTTACCGTTAATACATGAAAATATTTACTGAGTTTTGGATGATCTTGTATTTTAGACCGAAGTATCATAGCCATTTCGATACTTTTTTCAACCAATTCATATCCTTCCAATTCAACTTGTCGGCGACCAACATCTAACGATGCAACAATCTGGTAATTGGCAGATGTGGTTGTATGCGTCATATACGATTCCTGAAAATTATCCGCTACCCTTCTGCTGAATTCCTCATCCCATACATGAATCATAGAGCCTTGACGAAAACTTGAAAGTGTTTTGTGTGTACTTTGTGTTGCGTAAACTCGAATTTTTACTTTGTCGGGATCGGGCATTGAAGGAATTTCATTTGCCTTTAATCCTTTAATATGTTTGTTATATTGCTCACGATATTCGCCGGTGCGGTATTTGTGAAATAATTTTTGAGCTACATACATGCCCGTGCGTTGCTTGTAGGTGTATGTAAAGCTGGCAAAGGCAAACCATGCTTCATCCCACAAAAAAACCATATCGGGTTTAATGGCAAGCACTTCTTCCATTACTTTTTCAACGTTGTACACCAAACCATCAAAAGTACAATTGGTAAGCAAAAGCATTTTTACTTTATCTAACCTGCCGGCCTTGCTTAACTGAATTAATTTTTCTTTAATAACTTTTAATGGTACCGCGCCGTACATAGAATATTCTTCAATAGGATACGAATCCAAATATGCCGGAAACGCGCCGGCAAGCACCAAACCGTAATGATGAGATTTGTGGCAATCACGGTCAACTAAAACCACATCGCCGGGTTTTACCAAAGCCTGTTGCACAATTTTATTCGCGGTGCTTGTGCCATTGGTAACATAAAATGTATGCTCTGCGCCATAAGCTTTTGCTGCTTTTTCCTGCGCTTTTTTCATTGGGCCTTTTGGCTGAAGCAAAGAATCTAATCCGCCGTTAGTAGCGGATGTTTCTGCCAAAAAAACATTTCTGCCGTAAAAGTCGCCAAAGTCGGTTATCCATCGCGATTTAAAAACCGAATTACCGCGCGATACAGGCATGGCATGAAAAACTGAAATTGGCTTTTTGCTGTATTCGGTTAAGGCGGTATAAAAAGGTGTTTCGTAACGTTCGTTAATGCCGCTGATGATGGTGAGGTGCAATTCCTGCAGATCTTCCATTCTATAAAAAATACGGCGGAAAGCCTTTACTGTGGCGTCTTCCAGATGTGATAATGAATTATCTGTGATATAATAAATATCTAATTCAGGGCGAAACTGATGAATGTATTTTCCCAATAAAGGACCAATTGCCGCATCGGCCAAATGACTTACATCAACCTTTAAAACATTTTGAATAAATGGTTTTATAAGTTTGGTAATGTTTGTGGAATGGAGCAAAGGGGCGTAACGAATAACAGCAGCCTGAATATTGTAATTAAAAAATAAACAAATTAAAGCGTCCTGAAAAGAGCGCTGAACAACCACATCGTAAGTTAAATTGCTTTGGGGATTAATGAGTTCTTTGAATTTCCCTTTTAAAACCTCCTCCTCTTTCGCCGACAGATCTTCAACGTATAAAACTTCGAAATAATTTTTTTTAGCGCTGTTGATCTTTTCTTTTTTTGTATCGTTTACATAGCCGCCGCTATAGTTTTCGCTTGTCATTTCAGGATGCAGGCGGTAATTATCGCTGACTAAAAGTGTCACAATTTCGGCAATACGGTTACTTACCGCTTTGAATTCGCCTTTTTTTAAGGCTTTAATTATCTGAGTTAACAAGGAGGCACCGGGAAATGAAAAATATTGTTCAATGCTTAACAGGTTTTGCAAGATGTCGTTCATTTCTTTTAAACGCTCGTCAAACCCAGGTTTTTGTTGAAGAAGAGTAACCTGATTGCTTTTTTCTTTCAGCTCATTCCACAGATCAACCCTTAATTGGTTAATATTATAATGTTTTAAATTCATAAACTTTTTTTGTACATTTAATAGCGTGAATGAAGTGCTAAGCGATTGCCTTCTGAATCAATAAACAATGCAAAATAACCTGCAGTTTCGCTGATAAAAGTTTTTTCTGTTAAAACACGGCCGCCTCCATAATTTACTTTTAATAACACCTCATTAAGGTCTTCCCCTCCGTTTAAATAGATCAAAGGCCCTACTTCACTAGGCACACAGCCCGGGCCGGTAACAATAGCGCCGCCAATACCACTCTCTGCAGGAAAAAATCCCATTGCTAAACCGTTAATTTCAACTGTTGTAATTTCTATGCCGTAGATATAATTGTAAAAAGCTACCGAGCGGTAATGATTATATGCAGGGATCTCGAACCAAGTAACAAAGTTTTTAAAAACCGATTTTTGTTTTAGTTTCTGAAGATTAGCTTCTTTTATTTTATTTTTTAGGTTAACCGTTGAGCCCATAAACGTTGAATAGGTTTTAAAATTATGCAAAAAATTGTTTGTTTTTTTTATAAAACGCCGCAAGTTTCATAAAAAATAATCATCTAATAGTATATTTACCTTTTTTATTAAAATATAGAGTAAATTTAAGCTTTTTCACCTTTTACAAGTCGAATAAATACAAATTAAAACTTTAAATTTAGCCCTCGTTTAATAAACAAAAGCGTTTTATATACCGATTACCAATTTATCCTTTTTAGTATAACCGTTTTGAGACCGATCTCTGAAAAAATAAAAAACAATTACTGGCTTCAAACCACTTTGAACAGTTATAGTTTGATGTTTTTTTCGCTGGATAATGTGTTCGCCCTTATTATTTTAATTGTCACCCTTTTTTCACCGGTTG
>JANYBY010000125.1 GCA_025360565.1 Bacteroidota bacterium | reverse complement strand
CCCTGTAAATGGTTTACATCTTTAAACCCTTTGTATTTAAAATAAGCGCTTGCCTTTTCGCAACGAATGCCGCCGGTGCAATACATTATTATTTTTTTATCTTCTTGCCCTTTTAAATGTTCTATCACTTGCGGCAATTCTTCTCTGAAGGTGTCCGCATCCGGACAAAAAGCATTTTCGAACCTTCCTACTTCGCTTTCATAGTGGTTGCGCATATCCACCACAATGGTATTTTTATCTTCAATGGCGTTGTTAAATTGTTGGGCGTTTAAATAGTTGCCGGTATCAGAGGGATCAAAATCGGGATCGTTAATTCCGTCCGACACAATTTTATCGCGCACCTTAACAATTAATTTGTAAAACGATTTTCCATTCCCGTCAACCGCGTATTTAATAGGCACATCTTTAAAATACGGAACGGAATATAATTGCGTCAAAAACTCGTCCCACTTATTTTCGGGAACGCTCATTTGCGCGTTAATACCTTCGTGCGCAAGGTAAATACGGCCAAAACAATTTAAATTGCTCCAGGCAATAAACAGCTCGTCGCGCAATTTTTGGGGATCTGAAATATTTACGTAACGATAAAACGAAATAGTTTTTCGGTGAAGAGCTTCCTCCTTTAAACGTTTTTTTAAAACGTTCTTATCAACTTTGTTTACTAATAATGCCATAAATAGATGCAATACCAAAAGCAAATACATTTTAGTCCAACCTGCTTGTTCTTTTTCGCGTATACTTCTTCAAAAAATCCTTCCTTAGGTTAGGCTATGCAAGGATTTTTTTCATTGTCTATGCAAAAAATAACTTCGCATTTTTAGACTAAAATATATCCGCATTTGGTATATTGCAGGTTATACTAATATGTTAATTTTAGAGTTAATGATTTGTTGAATTTTAGTGTGAAAAATCAATAATTCAAAAAATAATCTCTACGTTTGTAAAGGTAGTTAAAATCTTAAAATCAAACACTGATATACATCATGTCAACCGAAAAAATACTTATCATTGGCGCAGGCGGACAAATAGGCATTGAGCTTACGGCCAAATTATCTGAAATGTACGGCAGCAGTAACGTAGTTGCTTCCGATCTTAAAAACACAAAGGCTTTTCCAAATAATCCTTTCGAAACGCTGGACGCGCTTGATGGTAAAGCGCTTTTTGATATTGTAAGAAAACACGGCATAACCCATGTTTACCATTTGGCCGCAATGCTTTCTGCCACCGGCGAGCAGCACCCCATGTTTGCCTGGAAATTAAATATGGAAAGTTTGTTCAATGTATTAGATCTTGCAAAAGAAAAACATATTTCAAAAATTTACTGGCCAAGTTCAATTGCTGTTTTTGGTCCAACAACACCCATGCAAAACACACCTCAATACACGGTTATGGAGCCAAGCACAATTTACGGCATCAGCAAACAAGCAGGTGAAAGATGGTGTGAATGGTACTTTAAAAAATTTAATGTTGATGTAAGAAGTTTGCGTTACCCCGGTTTAATAGGCTGGAAAAGCGCACCGGGTGGAGGAACAACAGATTATGCGGTTCATATTTTTCACGAAGCATTAAAGAGTGGAAAATACGAATGTTTTTTAAGTGAGAATACTGCTCTGCCTATGATGCACATGGAAGACGCCATAAGAGCAACTATTGAAATTATGCATGCTCCAGCCGAAAATATTAAAATTCGTGGAAGTTATAATTTAGCGGGAATTAGTTTTAGTCCGAAAGATATTACTGCCGAAATAAAAAAACACATCCCAGATTTTTCAATTTCTTATAAACCCGATTTCCGTCAGGGCATTGCCGATAGCTGGCCAAAGAGTATTAACGACAGCGAAGCAAAAAAAGACTGGGGCTGGCACGAACATTATGATCTGCCAAAGCTGGTTGAAAATATGCTGGTGAATTTGAAGGAAAAGGTGGGGGTGTAGTTAGTAGTAATGCCATGACAACAGCAGACAAAATCGTAATTATATTTTTCATTTTGCTCTTTTCTAATGGTTTTGGGCAGACACAAACACACTCCAAAGACAGCTTATTTAAAGTAATTGACGCCCGTAAAGAAAAAATACGGCTTCAACATAATTTAGACATTTCTGATTCAATTCAAATTATTGGTAAACTCATCGACTTTGACTTTGGTACGACTTGCGGACAAGGCCCCGGCGCGGGAATTTTCTTTTTTGAGTTATTAAAAGCGGACAAAAATAATTATTCGGACACTAACGTGTTTGTAATTATTCAATGCGCCCACATTTATGAAAAAATAATCGAAAAAAGTAAAAAATATAAAATGACTATTTCTCCAACCAAACCCAAATCTGGCCTTGACATTGATTGGTTGAAGTACAAGGACAAAAGGTATCGACATTTATTTTTGACAATGGACAGGCATTGCATAATTAAAATTGACAATTGAAGAGAACAAATGGCACATACGGATAACAGCATTCGTTCCATTTTTTGCGTGTTAACGCTCAAATGCACAACTTGAACAAGCAAAAAGCGGCCACATAGTCGCAATACGATAACATTAATTTTGCTGCGTTAAAATACTAAACCACCACAGCAACCTTCGAATTTCTTATCGCCACTTGTTGCGCCCGTTCAATAGAAGAATGAGCTAACGGCCCGGGACGTTAGCTGATATTTTTAAAATTCAATAATATTTCATTAAATTAGTACAAATATTTTTGTATGACATCAAAAGCTATAAGGAAAAAAGTTATTGAATACATTAATCATGCGGAAGATAATGTATTAGAAGCTGTGTATAAAATGCTAAAGATATATGAAGACAGCGACGGAAAAAGTTTAATGTCGCCGGCACAAAAATCTGAAATTGAAAAGAGATCTTCCTTATACAAGCAAGGAAAACTAAAAACAGCATCTTGGAGTGAGGTAAAAAAGCGCACCCGCGCCGCTTAGCATTTTGTTAGCCTTTAAAATCGAAATAACTAACCTTGCAGAAGAGGAATACGCTTCGACGTATCATTATTATGAAGAAAAAATTTATGGCTTAGGAGATAAATTCGAAAAAGAAACCGAGTCCCTGATGGAACAACTAAAAACGAACCCGTTTCTTTTTCAGCGAAAATACAAACATTATAGAGAAGCCATTTTTAAACAATTTCCTTACTATATCGTTTATGAAATTATTGGCGACTCGGTCATAATTCATTCCTTTTTTCACGCTCGGCGGAATCCAAAAAGAAAATTAAAAAGTAGGACATAATGAAGGGAGGAGAAACGTTAACGCAAACCTCTAAACCTCCACTAAACTTGAATTCCTTATCGCCACCTGCTGCGCTACATTTTGTGCCAGCTCAATAAAACTAACGGCTTGCGGTGTGCCGTCCTGCAAAACTGCCGGCCTGCCAATATCTGCCGCCTCGCGAATACTTTGTACCAAAGGCAATTGAGCCAATAAAGGAAGTTTAAATTCTTCCGCAAGATCTTTTATTCCGTTCTTGCCAAAAATATAATATTTATTATTCGGTAATTCTTCGGGTGTAAACCAGGCC
Organism: Bacteroidota bacterium; assembly: GCA_025360565.1. Classification (GTDB taxonomy): domain Bacteria; phylum Bacteroidota; class Bacteroidia; order B-17B0; family Aurantibacillaceae; genus Aurantibacillus. The sequence goes on along the minus strand of JANYBY010000125.1, from coordinate 18,408 downwards.
ATATTTTCAACCATTCCTAAAATAGGAATATTGGTTTGTTCCAGCTGAAATAAAGCAATGGCCTTTCGCGCGTCGGAGATAGCAACGGCTTGCGGGGTACACACAATTACTGCGCCTGTTAATGGAATTTGGCTGCACAAACTAATTTGTATATCTCCTGTGCCCGGCGGAAGATCAACAATTAAATAATCCAATTCTCCCCAAACTGTTTCGTGAAACAATTGCATCAACGCTTTTGTAGCCATTGGTCCGCGTAAAGCAATTGCCTGATTAGGCCCGGCCATAAAACCGATGGAGTTTATTTTTACATCGTAACTAATAACCGGGCTCATTTTTTTTGCTCCGTTAAACTCAGCCGTGCCGGGGCCTTCATTTTCAACACCAAACATAATGTGTTGCGATGGGCCGTAAATATCCGCATCTACAATTCCAACTTTTGCACCTTGGCGCGCAAGGCCCAGAGCTAAATTGGCGGCAACCGTACTTTTGCCAACGCCGCCTTTGCCGCTGGCAACAGCTATAATATTTTTTACATGTTTTAAAGTTGAATCGTCTTTTTCTTTTTTAGAAGTAACATTGGCAGTCATATTAATTTTAACGATGGCCTCTTTATCAACATAATGCAAAATAGCGTTCATACAAGCTTTTTGTATCATGTCTTTCATGGGGCAGGCCGGCGTAGTAAGCACAACGGTAAACGAAATATTTTTTCCGTTCACTTCCACATCGCGTATCATTCCAAGAGTCACCAGATCTTTTTTAAGATCCGGATCATCTACATATTTTAATGCATCTAAAACTTTTTGAATTGTAATTTCCATAATTAATATAAAGGTAATGCTCTTTGATTAAATTTTTTAAGAATTAAAACAAAAGCGAAGATGACGAAATGAAATTATTTTACTGTTGTGGTAGGCGCAACTGTTGAAGTGGCAGGAGTTGGAGCCGGTACTGCTACTTGATTTGGATAACCTGCCCCTTCGGCCGCGTAATCCATGGAGGTTTTAATTAAATTCGCAATTGAATCGGCGGTTCTGTTTGCACTTTGCATCATTTTTGCTCTTTCTTCAGCCGCCGGCCCACAAGATGCAAGAATTAAAACAAATGCTACACAAGGGAATATTAATTTTTTCATATGTTGTTAATTTTAATTTTTTGTCATATGGAATTCGCCGTTTCTTCATTTGTGTCCCGATGAAAATCGGGACGCGTTATGGCTCATTTCATCGTCGTATTTTTTACAAAGATAAACTATTTAGATTTAACTTAATAGAACGCAGATTTTTATGATGATTATGGTTTTCGCGGGTAAAAAATCTTAACTTATCATAACAATCATGATAATCTGCGTTCTATATAAAAGCAGAAAAGCCCCATGCACAAGGCAATGGAGCTAATCAGCTAACTAACTAAACACAATTTGTGTATTACTGCACCTTAGGTGCTGCAATATTAATGTTTTGCTTCAGCAGCAGGAGTTGCTGTTGCAGCAGCAGCAGTATCAACAGCAGCAGCAGTTTCAGTTGGAGCGCTCATAGAAGCACTAATTGCATTGGTGATAGAATCAGCAACACGTTTAGCGTTTTCTTCAATTTTAGCTTTTTCTTCAGCTGAAGGACCGCAAGATACTACAGTAGCAGTAAATAAAGCTACAGCGATAAGTGACATTACTTTTTTCATTTTAGGTTGTTTTAATTTCCTGTTTATACCTTAACTTTAAAATAGTAACCCAAAAAAATCGGCATTTTTCCGAAATTTATTTAAATAATTGAAAATCAGTAGATTAAAATGTCGAATTTAGGCAATTCAGGCAATTTTTAATTTTTAATTCTTCAATTTTAATTTAATAAGAGGTTACCTTTACAAAAAAAAAGTATTAACTCAAACAAGGCATATATGTCTAAACCAAATTTGCAGCTTACCGATAGCCAGTTTGTGCATGGCTTACGTATAGGGAACAATGAGGTTTTAACAGCTTTGTATAAAAAATATTATAACCTCGTTCTTAAACTTGTTGTAAGTAACAGCGGCACTTCAGAAGCGGCGCAAGACGTATATCAGGAAACAATTATTGTTTTATATGAGAACGTAAAAAAACCGCAGTTTGAGCTTAATTGCCAGTTGCAAACCTATATTTATTCGGTTGCAAAAAGGCTTTGGTTAAAACAATTAAAAAAGAACGGACACGTTTTTTTAATTAAGGAAGATGAAGAAGGCGAAATTGCGGATGTAAGTGAGGATCTTTCTTTACATCATCAAAAGGAAAAGGATTTTGAAAAAGTAAATCAAAGTCTCGAAAGCCTTGGCGAGCCCTGCGCCACACTGATAAATGATTTTTACGTGCAAAAATTAAGCATGGATGAAATTGCTGAAAAATTCGGATACACTAATTCCGATAACGCCAAAAATCAGAAGTACAAATGTTTGCAACGACTAAAAAAATATTTTTTTGAAAAAACAACAACAGAATAAAGTGAAATAGAAAAATGAGAAATACGGATTTATTTGATGATTATTTGAATGATAAGCTTAACGCCGGAGAAAAGGCAAGCTTCGAAAATACTTTGCATACCGATGCCATTTTTGCGAAGGCATTTGCAGAACACAAATCGTTGATAGACGCGCTTAAACATTACAGCGAAACACAAGAACTTCACGCGCAGTTAAAACAAATTCACGAAAAAGAATTTGCCGGCGACGCCAAAATAATTTCTATCAATAAAGAAACATTCGCAAAACGTTACGGCAAAACCGTTATGGTTGCGGCAAGTACGGCGCTTATCGCGGTATTAAGCACAGTTGCGGCACTGAGCACAGGCGGGGTAATACTTAAAAAACAAAACGACGAAATAACCGACCTTAAAAAAGAAGTTTACGGCATAAAAAATTCGCAGGAAGCAATTGTTGAAGGCATAAAACAGGGTGCCGAAAATATGGTAAAAAGCAAAGCGGTTTATGCTCCCGCCAATTTTGAAGGAAGCGCCTTTGCATTAAATAATAACGGATATATTGTTACAAGTTTGCACATGATAACCGGTGCCGATAGTGTGTTCGTTCAAAACGCTACTACCGAGCGCGCCCTTGCAAAAGTGGTGATGATAGACGCGAAGCTTGACCTTGCAGTATTAAAAATTGAAAATAACGATGTGATCAAAAATTGGCAGGTTCCGTTCTCGTTCACCGGAAAAGTTACCGATGTTGGCGAAAAAGTTTTTACCCTTGGTTATCCTCGTAAAGATATGGTGTACGGCGAAGGCTCTCTTAGTTCTTTAAGCGGATATTATAACGACACAACCATGTATCAAATTTCAATTCCTGTTAACCCGGGTAATAGCGGCGGCCCGCTTTTAGATGAGCAAGGAAATGTGATCGGAATTATTCGGGGTAAAATAAACAGCGCCGAGGCAACAGGCTTTGCAATAAAATCGATCGCAATCATTAAATCAATAAATACCTTAAGCGCAGATAGTATTCAAATCACCAACAAAAAATCTTTGCTTAAAGGCCTTAAAAGGGTTGAGCAAATAAAACGCATAAACCCTTATGTGTTTAACGTTCTGGTATACTAATTAACAGCTTCGACCTTATTTTTATCCTTTTGGACGATATTATTAATGAGATATTGGTTTATTTTATTCTAAATCATCTCACTTTCTAACAAGTTATAATACTCTAATTGCCAAATAATTATAGCTTTTTCAACAATATATTAACGCGATTTGAACCACAAAACTGGCACAAATTAACAACAGTATGCCATTTAACAATAAAATTTCGTCTAAAAAATAAAGTTATTAACAGGCTTATACCTAACTTTGTTGTCCCACTTACATTAACCAATTTAATTAAAAACATGTTTGAAATTTTAAAACACTTTGAGAGCAAATACGGCACCCTGAAGAAAAAAGGATTGCGTATTGAAGGACTATCAATGATAGATCCTAAGAGAAAAAAGCATGTAATTATGGTTAGCAAACCATTTATTTTTGACAACCGTCAATTGCCTAAAACGTACGAAGGGCTTGACATTAAATCAAAAATTGAAGGAGATTTGCCTAAAGAATTTGCATTTAAAAAAGACGCCGTAAAAAAGGAATATGTTTGGGCGCCTTTAAAATTTGAAAAATATGTTGACCGTTGTTCCGAAGATATTCGTAAACAATTTGGTAACCCAAATATGACGCGCCAGGAGATGTTAGATGCTTTGGCATTTGGTAGTTTTGAAGAACACAAAAAGAAAAGTTTAAAATTAATGAGCGAAGGAAAAATTCCACCGTTCAAAATGAATTAGTTGTTGTTTAAGAGATAGGCATCAATTGAATTAATTAAGGGTTAAACAATTTTTGCTTTGGTTCAAAAAATGTCGGTTGGTTACCGGCATTTTTTGTTTTATAACCTTCCATTGTCATCCAGACGCAGGAGGGATCTTTTTCAGGATAAAGATCCCTCGTACCTAGGGATGACGGCAGTGGATTTTAATTCACCATTTGCAGCAGCGTTCTAAAAGCCGCGTATTTTCCGTCAAACTTTTTTTTATGTTCTTCCTGTAAGGCGGGCGCAAATTCTTTCTGATATTTTTCAATATCCATCATCTCTAAAAATTTATATTGTACAGAATAAGTATGCCCTTCGTCCTCAACATAAAGCACTTTTAAGATCTGGCTGTCAATAAAACAGCCGGTTTTCATTACATCCGGAATGTGTATTTCCTTCATCCACTTTAACCACTCCGTATGCACATCGTCCGCAATATTTACGGTAACATTATAAATAAACATAGATTTAAAAGTACGAAATTTTTAAAGCTTTTCAAAGCATGAATATTGGCATTAATAACAAAGAATATTTGTAATTTTAGGGTAATTATGTTTAATTCATTTGTTGAAGAGCTTCGCTGGCGAGGCGTTATACAAGATATAATGCCGGGTACCGAAGAATTATTAAGTAAAGAAATGGTAACAGGCTATATTGGTTTTGATCCAACCGCCGACTCTTTGCACATTGGTAGTTTAACACAAATAATTACCCTTATTCGTTTGCAAAAAGCGGGGCACAAACCCATTGCCCTTATTGGCGGCGCTACCGGTATGGTGGGCGACCCCAGCGGCAAATCGGCCGAGCGTAATTTACTGGACGAAGAAACGCTGAATCGTTACATAGCGGGAATAAAAAAACAAATCGAAAAATTTTTGATAGCCGATAAAAGCGTCAACAGCATTGAAATAGTGAATAATTACGATTGGATGAAAAATTATTCTTTCTTAAATTTTATTCGCGATGCAGGAAAACACATTACCGTAAATTACATGCTTGCAAAGGACTCGGTAAAAAACCGTTTGGAAACAGGGATGAGTTTTACCGAATTCAGTTACCAATTATTGCAAGCGTTTGATTTTTATTATTTGTTTCAAAATAAAAATTGCAAACTTCAGCTGGGCGGGTCCGATCAATGGGGCAATATTACCAGCGGTACAGAATTAATTCGAAGAAAATGCGGGGGCGAAGCATACGCTTTAACCACACAATTAATTAAAAAAGCCGACGGCTCAAAATTCGGAAAATCGGAAAGCGGAAACATTTGGTTAGATAAAACAAAAACTTCGCCCTATAAATTTTACCAATTTTGGATCAATACCGCTGATGCCGACGCAAAAAACTTTATAAAGATATTTACATTTTTACCAAAAGGCGAAATAGAAAATTTAGTTGTTGAGCACGATAAAGACCCCGGTAAACGCGTTCTGCAAAAAGTATTGGCCAAGGAGCTAACTGTTATGGTGCATGGCGAAGCAGATTACAATTCGGCCGTTGAAACAAGCAAAGTTTTATTTGATGGCACGATAGTTGATTTGTCTAATTTGGATGAACCCACTTTTTTGGATGTGTTTGAAGGTGTACAGCAATTTTCGATCTTACGAGCTGAAATAAATTCAGGCCTTGGGGTTTTGGAACTGCTGGCCGAAAGGACAACAATTTTTCCGAGCAAAGGCGAAGCGCGAAAAATGATCCTGGGCGGAGGCGTAAGTATCAATAAAGAAAAAGTAAGCGGACAGGAATTGATCATAAATTCTTCTTCGCTTATAAAAAATAAATACATAGTTATTCAAAAAGGGAAGAAAAACTATTTTTTGTGCAACGTTAACTGATCATGGCATTAAAGCATTCGCAACAACTTAAACTTTCACAAAAGTTATTGCCCCAACAAATTTTATTAATGAAATTGTTGCAGTTGCCTACTGTTGCCCTCGAAGAACGTATTAAAGAGGAATTGGAAGCCAACCCCGCCCTTGAGGAAGATAGCGAAAAAACCGAAGAGGAAGAGCTTTACGAAGATGAAGATATTGAGATAAAAGAAGATGAGCTTGATGACAATGGCGATATAAAAGAAGATGAAAATAAAAACGACAACGATGTAGTGATGGAAGATTATATGGATGCAGAAGAACTGGATTCATATAAATACGAAGTGGTGAATAAAGGGAAAGATGATGAGTCGCGCGAGTTTGTGGTTGTTGAAGGCCCGGGTTTTAGAGAATTGTTGGAACAACAATTAGGATTAAGAAATTTAAACGAAGAAGAATTTACAATTGGCATTTATTTGATCGGATGCATTGATGAAGACGGATACATACGCCGTGAGCTGGAACTAATTGTGGATGACCTGGCTTTTAATTACAATCTTACTGTAAAGCTTGGCGACATAGAAAAAATTCTGAAAATTTTACAAGAGTTCGATCCGCCGGGAGTTTGTGCCCGCAGTTTGCAAGAGTGTTTATTGATTCAGCTAAACCGTAAACCCGAAAAAACCCGCGAAGTAGTTTTGGCTGTTGAGGTAGTGAAAGATCACATGGAAGAGTTTTCACGCAAACATTACGATAAAATTTTAAAACGTCTTGGTATTGATAACGAAGACCTGAAAGAAATTATTGATGTTATAAAACACTTAAATCCCCGCCCCGGCAGTGCGGATAACAGAGACACAAACGTAAGCGAGGTAATACCGGATTTTGTTATAAGTGTGAACGACGGAAAACCTGAGTTAAGTTTAAACAGCCGCAATATGCCAGACTTAAAAATAAGTAAGGATTATATTGAAATGCTGAAAGAATACTCTAAAAATAAAAATAAACCGGGACAGGAAGCAACGGGCTTCATTAAGAATAAAATTGAGAACGCCGAGTGGTTCATTGAGGCGTTGCAGCAACGCTACACCACTTTGCTTTTAAGCATGCAATGTATTTTAGAATACCAGGAAGAATATTTTATTACAGGCGATGAAAGTAAATTAAGGCCAATGATCTTAAAAGATATTGCCAACCGTGTGGGGTTAGATCTTTCAACCATTTCTCGTGTAGCCAATAGCAAATATGTGCAAACACCTTACGGAACTTTTTTATTGAAAACGTTTTTCAGCGAAAGTATGGGTACCGAGAGCGGAGAAGAAGTAAGCAGCCGCGAAGTAAAACAAATTTTAAAAGATGTGATTGAGGCAGAGGATAAACAAAAACCGTTAACGGATGATGAGCTGTGCACCAAACTCACCGAAAAAGGTTATACCATTGCAAGACGAACCGTTGCTAAATACCGGGAACAATTGGATATTCCGGTTGGGAGATTGAGGAAAGAGGTTTAAGGTTACGAACTAAGAACCTTTACGAATGTACGAATCTGAGTTTGAAAGCATTTGGATTTGTAAATTCGTAATTCGTAGAAATCTTTTGGGAGAATTACGGAAAGAGTTAGATGAGTAAGGAATTTAAAGAAACAAAAAAGAGAGTATGTCAAAAAAGCTGATCATAGGAATTATAATAGGAACCGCAATTGTAGGCTGCATAATATGGGATACGATGCGCAAAGTCGAAAGAGACGATAGAATTAAAAGCAATTTAATTAAAAGTACTGCAAAAATAATTAGCCACGATATTCCTAAAAGCTCCGGTGGCGGTAAATATTCTGTGTGGATAGAATATGAATACCTTGTTGATGGAAAAACAATAGCGCATAAAAAGAAATACCATTTTAAAGTAGATCAGCAAAATTACTTTGTTGGCAAAACCTTCCCGGTAATTTATAATAAAATTGATTCGGATGATAGCCGTTTGCTTATTATTGCGAGTGAGTATGAGGAGTTTGATCTGGTGCAGCCCGATAGTTTAAAAATGTATAACGACATAATAATTTGAAAATAGGAATTGGGATACTCGTAATTGGTTTACTATTAATTTTTAGCGCATGTACTCCTAAAGAATACATTTATTTTTATGAGAATGATGTTGCGGACGATGTGAAGGCAAAAGGCGGAAGTTTTACGGCCAATGATTTTAAATTTAATTGTAATATAAGCTGGGATACTATAATTCTGGATAAAGAAAAAGCCGTTCCGATTTCACTGGCATTAGTGTTTAAAGGGCAACATCAGTTTTGGCCTAAAGACCTGAGGTTTGAATTGTATTTTAATGAACTGAAAATTAAATTATCAGATTCAATAAAATTTAATATTACCGCTGTGATCGATGACAAAATAAGTAATTTTAAATACACCGAAAACGAGATCAACATTCCTAAACTACTGCAAAAATTAAAACAGCAAGAAACAATACCTGATTCAACAAAATATTTTAGTATAGTTGGTTCCTACGAAAAATATGGCGTCGGAAATAAAACGAATCCCGATAAATTAAAAATTATTGTAAAGGCATTTTGGGATAAAGGAAGCGATTCAAAAGAAATGAACTATTCTTTAAAGAAAGTTGAAAAAGAAGAATACCATATGCCGGTGAGGCCTTTTGGGTAGGCAATAAAAACTGAACTATTAGTTATGCGTCTCGACTCCGCTCGACGTGACAGTTAGGTGGGTTCGTGGTGGTTTCTCGTTGTCAGGTCGAGCGGAGTCGAGACCACACTCTTTTCGCAGCACGAATTTACAAATTCAAATCCCAATCTATACAGATTTGTATATTCCCCAACAAAAATTTACTTTTGAATAATGCCCTCATTTAAATCTATCATCCAAAAATTAGCGAACAAAGGCGAAAAAACCGGCTGGACTTACATTGATATTCCCAATGACATTATTTTAAAATTGAAATTAAAAAATAAAACAGGCTTTAGAATTAAAGGGGTAATAGACGATGTTAAAATTACTCGATTAAGTACTTACCCTATTGGCGGCGGCGATTATATTATTGCTATAAACGGAGAGTTGAGAAAAAAACTGGGCAAAAAAGAAGGGGCCATGGTGAGTATAAAGTTTGAATTGGATGAAAACTCTCCCCCCGAATCAAAAGAATTATTGGCCTGTTTAAAAGAAGACCCGATCGCATTAAAACAATTTAATTCGCTTTTAAGGTCGCATCAAAATTATCACCACCATTATATCTGTTCGGCAAAAGGTGCTCAAACAAAAACTGCACGAATTGTAAATGTTATGAACGCCATGTACAAAAAACAAAATTTCGGAGAAATGATCAGGAGTTTGAAAAAGAAAGATTAAAGATAGGCATAGCCTAATGCCCGACCTCTCCCGGGGTTCTTTCCGCGTCTTTGCGTCTGCGATAAACACCTTTCCGTCATACCTTCGTTAAGTCGTACCTCTTGGTTTCATAGAAAGAAAACCAGCATTTCCCAACCATTTGTAACAATTAATTGTATAGTGTTATAAAGCATTCGTAAGCTTATTTTATTCCAAAAATTGTTTATTTTTACTTAATACCTGCAAATCGAAAAAAATAAAACCAACAATGGCTGGCCAATTTAATAAGCGCATACTATTTTATTTTTTGACTTTGCTTTTTTTTAGTACGGATCTAATTTCGCAAAAAGGAAAGGACGGACCGGAATTAGTTATTGCACCAGGCGTTATCTTTAACCGATACACCCCTCTTGTACAATCCGCCGTAGCCGGAAATTCATTTATTGTTATCGGCGCCATTACCGATCTAAGCGGCGCTGCAATTCCGGGTATACAAAATAATCCTTATAGCACCGATGGACTTGAAGCGTGCGATCTTTTAATGATCATAAAAATGCAAGGCGCATCAATGAACATAAGTAATACTGCAGGTTATGGTTCAATAACAAGTTATAACGGTGTGGGCGATTATGAATTGGTGGAGGTGGGATCTTTTGCAGGCAACACACTTTCACTTGCGAATGGATGTATCCTTGCAAATAATTATAATGTTTCCGCAACCGAAAGAGTTCAGGTTGTTCGTATCCCGCGCCTAACTACATTAAACATAAACGGTGGCGCATCATTGGTATCAAGGCCTTGGGGGCAGGTTGCAAATACTGGCGGTGTTGTTGCCCTTGAAACAAATAACGTTGTAACTATTAATGGCTCTGTAAGCGTTAACGGCCAAGGTTTCCGGGGTGGCACTGCCATATCCGCATTTGCAAATCCCGCTGTTACTAATTTTGTTGGCAACGTTAGTAGTTTGGGTGGAGAAAAAGGAGAAGGAATTGCGGGTAGGCAAACCGATTACGATTTACTTAACGGAAGGTATTCGCGCGGAGCACCTGCAAACGGCGGTGGCGGCGGTAACTCTAATAACAGCGGCGGTGGCGGCGGTTCAAATTCGGGATTGTTAGCGGGTTACACAGGTTTTGGAGTTCCGGATAATTTTGTTCCCGCATGGACAACCTGCTGGAACCTAGAAGCACCGGGCTTTGCAGCCAGTTCATCTCCCGGAGGAGGTCGCGGCGGATATTCAAAATCATTGAACGATTTTAACGCCCTAACCGATGCGCCCGCAAATGCTTTGTGGGGCGGCGATAGCAGAAATAATATTGGTGGGCTTGGCGGTAAACCCTTAAATTACGGAGCCAACAATAAATTATTTTTAGGTGGCGGCGGTGGCGCAGGGCATGGCGATAACGGAACTAATCAGGATGGTGCACGCGGTGGCGGAATTATTTTTATTACAAGCGACGCAAATATTAGTGGCACCGGAGTTATAACCGCGAGTGGCGATAATGCCTTGCCGACCTTACCAACACATATTGACGGACCCGGCGGCGGCGGCGGCGGTGGGGCAATTGTTGTGTTGTCGGGAAATTTAATTTCGGGAATTAATATTTTAGCGAGCGGAGGTGTTGGTGGTAATCATTTAAGTGTGGTGAACGAAGCAGAAGGCCCGGGCGGCGGTGGCGGCGGTGGATATATTTTAACAACGCTCACAGGTGTTACAACTTTAGCAACCGGCGGTAATAACGGCACAACAACCTCTCCGGCCTTATCAGAATTTATTCCAAACGGCGCAACAAAAGGCGGTGCCGGAACAGTTGTAAATAATACACCCTTTAATAATGTTACGGATAAAGTAAATTTGGGAATTACCATTACAGGCAACGGCGCCCCCCTGTGTATAGGTGGACAAAAAACATACACCGTTGTTATAGATAATCAAGCATGTAGTACCGCAAGCAACATTATTGTAACTCTTCCAACGCCCAGCGGCGTTAATTTTACATTGAGTAATCCAAGTCCAGGCATATACATTGCGCCAACGTGGACCATTCCAAGCATTGTTGCCGGAGGTTCGGCAACACTAACGCTTTCAGGTATTATTACTGCTTCAAACATTGGCGCATTTGCCGGAACGGTTATTTCTCTTTCTTCGGGAGAATGTTACTCGGCAAATAATGTAACAACAACTCCTTCGTTCACGGTAATTCAGGTAAACATAACGGCTTCCGCAGTGCCGCCGGTTATTTGTTTAGGCGGTGTATCAACACTCACGGCAGGCGGGGCAAATACATATACATGGATCCCCGGAAATTTATCGGGTCCATCGCCCACGGTTTCTCCTCCGGCTACAACTATTTATACAGTTACCGGAAACATTTCTGTTTGCTTTGGCTCACAAACAGTACAGCTATTGGTAAATCCAACTCCAACATTAAACGCAACGGCAATTCCATCTATTATGTGTTCGGGCCAAACAGGAACATTGAACGCGGGCGGTGCAATTACATATACTTGGTTTCCGGGTAATCTCGTCGGCGCATCGCAAACCGTTATTGTGTTTGGCACAACCATTTATACCGTAATTGGTACAAATATTTTTGGCTGTACAAATTCTGTCACCGCAATTCTCCCTGTGTTTATTCCAACGATCGTAGCGTTTCCTGCAATTATTTGTAAGAACGGAAGCAGTACACTTACGGCATTTGGAGCAAACTCTTATACATGGCAGCCGGGTAATATAAACAGCGCAACCATTGCGGTTTCACCAACAGCTTCGGCCTCGTACACTGTATCGGGTACTTTTTCACTCGGCTGTATTTCTTCAACCGTTGTGTTTGTAAGTGTTGTGCCCGACCCAACTGTAACAGCGGTTGCTAACCCAACAGGCATTTGTCCGGGTGGTGTTAGTTTTTTACAAGCCTTTGGTGCGGCTTCGTATTTTTGGTTGCCGCCTCTAAACGTAAACACTTACTCTGCATTAGCGTCGCCGGCTGCAACAACTATTTATACGGTTATTGGATATAATATTGCGGGTTGTGCCGATACAGCAACTGTACAAGTTACTGTTTACCCCGTGCCAACGGTTACCGCGAATGCGCTTCCGCATGCCATTTGCCGCGGCAACAGTAGTACACTCACAGCGTCGGGCGCAAACAGTTATACCTGGTTTCCAATGGGTACTCCGGGCGCAACATTGGTTGTTACACCATCCGTTACAACTATTTATACAGTCGTGGGATCTAATACATTTGGCTGTACAAATTCAGATACAACTGTAGTTTACGTGGGGCCTAACTTAAGTGTTAACGCAAGCCCAAGCGTAATTTGTCTTGGGCAAACAAGTATTCTCTCTGCTTCGGGCGGCACAGTTTATTTATGGAACCCAAGCGGATTAAACGGTTCCACCATTTCCGTCACGCCAACAATTACAACAAATTATACTTTAACGGGAACGGACTTCATCGGTTGCCCAGAAACATTAACCTTGCAAGTCGTCGTCAACCCAAATCCTACAATTACTGCTGCGGCAACACCTAGTTCTATTTGTTCGGGCGAGAATGTTACCCTTACAGCCACAGGTGCCAACTTTTACAACTGGACGCCCGGAAATTTTTCAGGCTCAGTTGTTACAACATTTGTAAACTCAACAACTATTTTCACTGTTGTGGGCACAAACGCTTTTGGTTGCTCGGATACAAAAACAATTTTAGTTACAGTAAATAATTGTACGGTTAATGTGCCAATTGGTATCTCAAAAAAAGCATCAGAGCCTGAAAGCGATGGGCGAGAAGATTTTTTTATAACATTTACTTTTATCATAAAAAATTACGCAACTTTTCCAATTTATAATGTACAGGCAATTGATGATCTTACACAAACTTTTCCGGCGCCATCTACCTTCACCATAATTTCTCCGCCTATTAGCAGTAATAATATTTTGAGCACAAACAATGGGTACACAGGTTCGGGTAATAACAATCTTCTTTCAAACGTTTCAAATTCGTTAGCTCCCGGGCAGTGCGATACCATAAAATTTAAGGTAAAATTTTCGGGCAATGGTATTGTTACATTTACTAACAGCGCCATTGCAACGGCTTCTTCCTTGCCAATTGGCGGTTATGGCGGCACCGATGTTTCTGACGATGGAAATGATCCGGATCCGAACAGCAATAATAACCCTTCGGATACAGGAGAAGATATTCCTACTGTGTTTACTGCCATAACAGATTTTTTTATTCCACAAGGGTTTTCACCAAATGGAGATGGCGTTAACGATGTGTTTTTTATTCGCGGTATAAAATATTATCCTAATAATGATTTTACAGTTTTAAATCGCTGGGGAAATGTAGTATACAAGAAAAAAGGATATGCAAATACCTGGGACGGAAAAGCGGTTGAAGGATTTAAAATTGGCGGAGATGATCTGCCCGAAGGAACGTATTATTATATTTTAGATCTCGAAAACGGTGCCAAACCGTATAAAGGATTTTTGTATTTGAATAGGGGGTTGACGAAGTAAAAAGGAAGCAAGAGGCAGGACTGAAGGGACGTAAGACTAAGAGGCGCTAGGGAGAATTTTTTTGCCACAAAGTCTCAAAGCCATAATGGGTCACGCAGCGCTATGTGAAACTTAGTGTCATTGTGCCTTAGAGGCGGGTAACGGATTAATAGTAAACTGAATAAAACAATTAAAATACTCATCTGTTTTTTTGCGTTGCAAACTCTCCAAGCGCAGCAGGACGCCATGTTTACACATTACATGTACAACACGCTGTGGCTAAACCCTGCGTATGCCGGCACGCGCGACCTGCTAACAATTACAGCTATTCACCGTTCGCAATGGGTAAGTTTTGATGGCGCACCACAAGACCAATCCCTCACAATTCATGCTCCGGTGTTAAAACGAAAAGCAGGTTTAGGCGTTTCGCTTATTAACGATAAATTAGGGCCAACAAAAAGTACATGGGTGGCGGTTGATTTTGCTTACCATATTAAATTAAATAAAAAAAGTAAATTGTCTTTGGGTGTAAAAGGCCTTGTAAATTTTTACCGCAACAATGTTTCCGCTTTAAAGTTAGATCAGCAAACTGATATTGCTTTTGCGCAAAATGTAAGTTCTGTTTTGCCAAACCTTGGGGCGGGAATTTATTATTATCGCAAAAATTTTTATGCAGGTATTTCTTCTCCAAGAATTCTCGAAAATAAATTTGATGTGTCCGCTTCGGCATTGGCAAAACAACAGCGGCATTATTTTTTAATAACGGGTGCCGCTATTTTTATTAATAAAGATGTAATGTTTAAACCAACCGCTTTTGTAAAAGTAACTTTTGGCGCACCTATTGAAGCCGATGCCACGGCTACCTTTGTGTTCAGCGATAAATTTTTTGCCGGCATCAATTACCGCACAGGCGATGCCCTTGGCGCGCTCATTGGCTTTAACATCAACCCGCAGATCTACATCGGATATTCATTTGATTGGTCATTTGCAAATACAACCGGAAAATATAATAACGGCAGCCACGAAATAATGTTACGTTACGACCTTGTTTTTAGTGGCGATAAAAAAATTAAATCGCCACGGTATTTTTGATGGAATTTGTAAGGAACATATTAACTAACCACGGAGGCACGAAGGGCACGGAGAAACACGGAGTTAAGTGTGGTTTATACACACTGCATGTCACATCGAGCTGTCACATCGAGCGTAGTCGAGATGCGAGGCGCTACACTAACCATGGAGCTACGGAGAGTAAGGAGAAACACGGAGGCTCCCCTCTCCTTTGGAGAGGGGTTGGGGCTAAGAAATCATTTAATAAAAATTTATTTTCTCCGTGTACCTCCGTGCACTCAGTCTCTCTGTGGTTAGTCTCCCAAATGCCGATGACTCTGAGAAAAAACCCATTCTCTCTGTGTACCTCTCGCTTAGTGTCTCCTTGGTTAGTTTGTTTAATGTGCCTTGGCACACTCACCCTGTTCCCCCAAACAAATATAAAAAAAGTCTCAAAAGTGTATTCCGAATTTGATTACGCAAAGGTAGTGGAGATGATGGCCAACACACAAAGCGATGAAGCCGATGTATTACGCAAATTGGCCGATAGTTATAAAATGACAGGAGATTACGCCAATGCTGAAAATTGTTACGAACGCATTATGACATCGGAAAATAAAACGCCCGAAGATGTTTACAATTATGCGCAGTTTTTAAAAATGAACGGTAAGTACGATGAAGCCGCAAAGCAAATGGATGCATACACCAATTTAAAACCCGAAGACAGCAGGGTGGAGCTGTATCAAATAAATAAAAAATACACGGACGAGTTATTAAAGAACAAAGAACAATTTGATATTAAAAATGTAAAAGGCAACAGCAACCAACAGGATTTTGGCGTGGTGTATTATAAAAGTAAGATCGTATTGGCATCTTCAAGACAGCCTCTTGATTATATTACAAGAATTTGGAACGGAAATAAATTACCTTTTTTAGATATGTATACAGCTAAGGTAAATGCCAAAGGTGAATTAAAAGGCCTGAGCAAAATAAAAAATTTGAACAAAAAATACCACGAAGGCCCTGCTTCATTTAATAAAAAGGGAAACGTAATTGTTTTTACGGCAGATAATTACCATGGAAAAAGTAAGGATGGTGTTAGAAAATTAAGATTGTACGAAGCCAAAGCCGAAAAAGGCGGAGAGTGGGGCGACAAGGAATCCTTTAAATACAATAGTGACGAATACAGTTGCGGTCACCCTGCACTAACGTTGGACGGCAATACATTATTTTTTGCGAGCGATATGCCAGGAGGTTTTGGCGGCGTTGATATTTACAAAACAACAAGAGATGAAAAAGGGCATTGGACCAAACCAATTAATTTAGGAGAGCAAGTAAATACAGAGGGTAACGAACTATTTCCATTCATACACGAGAGCGGTATTTTCTTTTTCTCCAGTGATGGACGAATGGGTTTGGGAGGTTTAGATATTTTTGCCTGCCAAATGCTGAACGGTAACATTAGTAAAGTAATTAATGTGGGCGTGCCCGTTAACGGCAGCAAAGATGATTTTAGCATGATATTGGACGCCGAAAAAAAGAAAGGCTTTTTCTCCAGCAACCGCGAAGGCGGAAAAGGCAGCGATGATATTTATTCTTACGACCTGCTGAAACCTTTTAATTTCGGAAAAATAATTAAAGGTGTTGTTAAGGATGACCGAGGTGCGCCGGTGTTTGAAGCCGCGTTGTATTTAATGGATAAAAAAGGCAGCGTGCTCAATAAAGTTTGCACCGCAAAAGACGGTTCGTATTTATTTTTTGCGGATGAAAATAATACCTATAAAATACTGGTAAAAAAAGATCTGCACTTTGACACAAAAAAAACACTCAACACAAATGTGCCCGATGCAACTATACCACTTGATCTTGTTTTAGAAAAAGACCCCGGCTTCTCCATTTTTGCTTTAATAACCAATACCAAAACCAAACAGCCCCTGGAAGGCGTAAAAATAAAATTGACGGATGAAAAGAATAAAGTTATAAGCGCTATTACCGGCGCCAACGGCGAGTTTAAAGAATTTGTGCCCGATAAAAAATTAGGCGATACACTGAGGTACATCTTTGAAATAAGCAAGCAGGGCTTTGTAAGTAAAACAGTTGTTTTTAAATGGGCTTTAAAAAAACCCGGGCAGCAAAACATACACGAAAAATTAGAAGTAAGTTTAAGTAAAGTGGAAGTTGGCGGCGACCTCGCAAAAATGACAGCATTAGGAAATATTTATTTTGACTTGGGTAAAAACGAGATCCGTCCCGACGCCGCTATTGAGTTGGATAAAATTGCGCGGATAATGAACGAGAACCCCGAGATGACCGTTGAGCTTGGCTCACACACCGATTGCCGTAGCAGTAAAATTTATAACTTGAAATTAAGTGACAAGCGGGCTAAGGCAAGTGTAGATTATATTGTTAAACGAATTTCAAATCCTAAACGCATTACAGGCAAAGGTTATGGCGAAAGTAAATTATTAAATAGTTGCGCTTGTGAAGGTAAGATTGAATCATCTTGTACCGAAGAAGAACACCAAAAGAACCGGAGAACAGAATTTATTATTTTGAAGTTGGGGAGGTAGATTGTAGTACTTGTTGGTCGGGATTTATATCCCGACCAGCGGGAAGAGTTAATCCATCATTATCATTCATCAACTCGTCAATATGATTTATTAACTCTTCATGATAATGTGTTAATTCATTAACATAAAGAATAAACACACCTCCATAAGACATAAATACTTGAACCTAATGTGTTTATGCTTCATGCTAATCTGTGAACTCTTCATCTTCTGCTGTTGAGGCGAACAGCAAGAGTTAAGGCACCATCTTAATACTTCACACTTAAACGTAATTCGTCAACCTTTTGAATTATTTTAGACAGTTTTTTCGTTACTTAACAAAAATTTCTGTTGGTCTGTAACCCGTGTAAACAGGTGTTAAAAGGAGTTAAACGCAGTAACGATCTTAAAAGGCCGCATTATTATATAAGGATTAGATTGGCAAAGATTATGTTGGGCGCAAGAAATATTTGGCCTGGTTACCCATTTATAAAAGCGCCACCTTTTTCAGAATCGTCGGGGATGTAATAAGAAATGCCCGGCGGTTTTTTTGTGAAGTAGAAGCTTACTGCGTTCGCTTCAAAATAGATTATTCCTTAATTAGTCGACCATCAAAAACTCTTAAGAAACTGTTTCTGAGGAGATTTAATAAGAATCTGTCTGTTTTATTCTGCCGTAAATTTTTCAAGCCGTAATAAAAGCCGGCATTTTTTTACGAAAACTCAGGCGTAATGCTGCGCCAGGGATGCGGAGGGCTTGGCTCTTTTTTGTGCAGCGAAGCGAAACAAAAAAAGCCGGAGCGAAGCGGAGCCCGTAGCAGCCCGCCCGCCTGCCCGCCGAAT